>JBBSPP010000347.1:0-3859 GCA_038258625.1 Chitinophagales bacterium | reverse complement strand
CCAAGGAAGTGCTCTACCCCTGAGCTACGGTGGCCTTTGTAAATTACCATAGTTTGTGCGGGCAAGAACCATGGGCAAAAAAAATGCCGATTGAGAACAAACCAATCAGCAAAAATCTTGGAGCGAGAGAACAGAATCGAACTGTCGTCATCAGCTTGGAAGGCTGAGGTAATAGCCACTATACGACTCTCGCAATGCGCTCTTATTTATTGATTCGTGAGGGCACGAACCTAGGAACAAAAAATGTGGGCAGTGATGGGTTCGAACCATCGTAGGCGTAAGCCAGCAGATTTACAGTCTGCCTCCTTTAACCACTCGGACAACTACCCATCCTTGTTTCTTAATGAATAAATAATAAAAAACAAAAGAGCCGCTTGTCGGACTCGAACCAACGACCTACTGATTACAAATCAGTGGCTCTACCAACTGAGCTAAAGCGGCTTTTAAAATTTATATTTGTACCCGTCTAAAAAAGAGCGAGTGCAAATGTAAACTTTTAGAAAATAATTTACCAAAAAAAAACCTGCTCTATTTTGTAGAATTTTAAAAAAACTTTTTTGTCAAGAAACACCTCCAGTTAGTTATAATACAAATTAAAGGGCTTAGACAGATTAATTTCTTATTAAGAAGCTATCCATTGTAATAAAACTACTTTTGTGCCATGCAAAACAAACTGCTTTTGGTCGTGTTTATGGTTGGGATACTTTCCTTTTGGGGCAAAGAAACTGTAGCGCAAACTGGAGGAATTGATACTATCGTTGTCAACCTATCGGGCAAAAACGAAAAAAACACTAATACCGAACCTACACCTTCACTCAATTTGGATGCATTGCGTAAACAAGTGCGCGATGACTCTATCAGAATAGAAGAAATAAGATTGGAAAAACTGACGGAAGAAAAAAAACGTACGGAAGAGTTAAAAGAGAAACGGCAGCAAGAAAAAGATGAAAAAGAAACTGAGCAAAAAGCACTGGCCGAAAAAAGAAAATTAGAGAAAGAAGCACGAGAAAAAGCATTAGCTGAGAAGAAAGAGACTGAGAAAGAAAATGAAAAAGAGAAAAAAGCTGCGGAAAAAATAGCTAAGGAAAAAGCCGTCGTAGAAAAAAAGCTGGCTGATAAACAAAATAAAGAGAAAGCCATGGCGAAAAAAAAGGCCACTGAGGCCGAAAAAAAAGCTAGCTTAGCCCAAGATAAAAAAGCAGCGGAGGCTGATAAATTGGCTAAAGAAGCCGCTACGAAAAAAGAAAAAATAGCCGAAGAAGAAAAAATAAAACTGAACGAAACAAATGCCAGAAAGCAAGCCGAGGCAATCGAGGCGGCTGAAAAGAAAGAAGCAGCCCAATTGGCTCAACAAAAAAAGCAAGCCGAAGAACAACGAAAAATAGACGAAGCAATTGCCAGAAAAGAAGCTGCCGAAGCAAAACAAGCAGCCGAGTTAGAAAACAAAGCGTTAGAAAAAACTCTCGACAGTAGCACACAAAATGATAAAACCAGCTTAAAAACCACAATTGCAGAAGAGCCAACCACCGACAACGTTGATAAAGCACAGGAAAAAGTGACGCCCGAAATAGCTGAAAAAAACTTGCCCGAAATACCGGATGGTGTGGTGCAAGAAGATAATAATTTTGGCACGGTACGCTTAGCTTTTGATGATAATGCTGCGTCTTTTTTACTGAGTATTCCTAAAGAAACGAAGATGCACTATCACAAAGACCACTCCGAGCATATCATGTTGGTAGAAGGTGAAGGCCTCGTATTAATGGGTTATAAAACAATTAAGCTGAAACGAAATGAACTCATTTTTGTAACAAAAGGCACCCCGCATAAAATAATAAACAGCGGCAAAGACAAACTGAAAGTCCTCTCAATTCAAAGTCCGTTTTTTGATGGTACTGATACAATAATTCTCGAATAAGTTTTAGTACTCCGATGAATTATTTGGCGCACGCTTATCTTTCTTATGACAACCCCGAATTGCTCGTGGGCAATATGCTAGGTGATTTTGTGAAAGGAAATAAATATAAAAACTTTGCTCCACCAATTGCGGCTGGCATGCAATACCACCGATTAATTGATGAATTTACAGACAAGCACCCCTCGGTAAGAGCAGCAACCAAAATAATACGCGAAGATGGCATCCGCTACGCAGGCGTTTTTATTGATATTTTTTTCGATCATTTTTTGGCAAATGATAAAAGTATTTTTGCAACAAATGAAGAATTGCAAACCTTTACAAATGGTGTATTGGCTACGCTACAGCAGCACGAGCATATTATGACGCCTGATATGAAAATTTATTTCGGCTACATGATTCGGTATAATTGGCTGTACCATTATCATAGCCTCAACGGTATTGAAAAAAGCATTTTGGGTATAATAAAACGCTACCCGCGCCTAGGCAATGGTGATGAAATTTTGTTTTCGCTGTTTAATAATATTGAAAATTTGAGACCACATTATTTAGAATTTTTTGCCGATGTACAAGGCTGGAGCAAGCGATATTTAGGAAATAGTATTTAATTTTTTCTCGTAAGACTACTTTTCCATAGCTCTTATTTCAAAATTTTATTTGTCCAATTGTTTTAGTTAGATTCGTCATTAATTTATGAAGGTTGACAAATTTTTACTAGACAGACTGCACAATTTACTCAAAGAAAAATCTATACTTTGGGAAGAAAAGAAAATGTTTGGTGGGGTATGTTTTATGGTTGATGATAAAATGTGCTTTGGCACTTTCCAAGGCGGGCTAATGTTACGAGTAAATGCCCAAGAAATTCCTGAACTTTCAAAACGTGACTTTGCCAAACAAATGTTGCACGGCGGCCGAATTATGACCTCCTTCATGCACATAGACCCTGAGGGCTATGACCTTGACGAAGATTTAGAATTTTGGATAGGCAAATGTTTAGCGTTTAATCCAGCGGCCAAAGCCAGTAAAAAGCCAAAGAAATAAAGATGGAACATCTCATTTTTAATTTTAAAACAGACATCTTAGCGGTATCTATTCCTGCAAAATTGAATAATCCTTTTAATACAATTATTCCAAAAATAGGAAGGATTGCCTCGCAAGAATTTCAAGACTATATTATGGAGGCTTCTAAAGATTGGGACTACAATTTCGATACTCAGAAAGGAAAAATGTTTGGTATTTTGGTTGTGCAAAAGGATGATAATTCCATCGGTTATTTAGGAACTGTTTCGGGTAAGTTGCCAGGAAAAACAGTTTATGACAAATTTGTCCCTGCCGTATTTGATGAACGTACCCATGATTTTTTTCTGTCCAAAGGTTTGACTACACTAACGGCTATGAGCGCTCAAATCCTAAAATCTGAGGAGCACAAAGAAATTGTTGGCTTAGTAGAAAAACGAAAACAATCATCAATAGCATTACAAAAAAGACTTTTTGAGCACACTAAGTTTTTAAATAGTAGGGGAGAAATAAAAAGTGTGTTGGAAATTTTTGAGACTGCCAAACAAGCTTATCCGCCTGCCGCCGCTGGCGAATGCGCTGCACCCAAATTATTACAATACGCTTTTCAACAAAAATTAAAGCCAGTAGCCATTGCAGAATTTTGGTGGGGAAATATTGCAAAGAATAAAGAACGGGAACACAAGAGTTTTTACCCGGCTTGTAAAAATAAATGCAAACCTATATTGGAATTTATGCTGACCGACCAAACTTTATTTACGCAAGCCCAACTATAACCGCTGTGATTATAGTTCGGCGAAAATTTGCTTCCACTTGTACGCAAAATTAATTTAAGCACTTATTTCATGTGCCCTTTTGCTATGTTTTGTTGGCCTTACTGATGTTGATATTTTGGTACATGCATCGAACTGTTAGTAAAGATGATATATT
>JBBSPP010000346.1:0-3860 GCA_038258625.1 Chitinophagales bacterium | reverse complement strand
TAGTCAGGATTGAAACGGAAATCCTTTTTTGCTTCTTCTGCAAAAAAGATTGGAGAGGAAAGCCTGTGACCAAAGCTCAATTAAAGAGCCAAAAGCCAAATGCTCCAAAACAAAAACAAAAAAGCATCGAGTAAACCCGATGCTTTGATAATTTATATATTTTGTGCGGCTTAGGCTTACATTCTCTCAATCACCACACTACTAGCACCACCGCCGCCATTACAAATACCTAGCAAGCCGTACTGCCCACCGTTTTGGTGCAAGGCATTTACAAGTGTAACTAATATACGCGCGCCCGAGCTTCCTAATGGGTGACCGAGACTTACCGCGCCGCCATTCACATTTACGGTGGCAGGGTCAAGACCAAGGTTTTTCATATTGGCAAGGCTAACTACGCTAAAGGCTTCGTTGAGCTCCGTTACCGAAATATCGGCTACGGTGAGTCCTGCTTTTTTTAATGCTTTGGGTACTGCCAAACTTGGCGCTGTTGTAAAATATTCTGGTGCTTGCTCGGCATCGGCAAATGATACAATGCGGGCAATTGGTTTTAAGCCAAGCTCTTCCATTTTTTCTTTGCTCATCAATACTAAAGCACTGGCGCCATCATTCATTGTGCTGGCATTGGCGGCTGTAATGGTTCCTTCTTTCTCGAATACAGGGCGAAGGCTTGCAATTTTATCAAACTTTACATTGTATGGTTCTTCATCTTTATCCATTATAATATCATCGCCTCGGCGTTGTGGAATGGTAATAGGCACAATTTCGTTATCAAAACGACCGGCCTCAATTGCGGCTTGGCTGCGTTTGTAACTTTCTATTGCATGCTCGTCTTGTGCTTCGCGGCTAATGTTGTTTTCGCGAGCGCACAACTCGCCGGCATTCCCCATCATATATTTATTATAAACATCAAAAAGTCCATCATTGCTAATGCCGTCAATCATTTTTACATCGCCAAACTTATGGCCCCAGCGCATATTCGGATTATAAAAAGGTACGTTGCTCATGCTTTCCATACCACCCGCTACAATCACATCGGCATCGCCTAGCATAATAGTTTGTGCACCTATCATGACTGATTTTGTACCGCTGGCGCATACTTTATTAATAGTGTTACAAATTACGCTATCGGGCAAACCTGCAAATTTAGCCGCCTGCCGTGCAGGAGCCTGTCCTATACCTGCTTGTAGCACATTACCCATAATAACTTCTTGTACATCTTCGGGCTTAATACCTGCTTTTTCAATGGCTCCTTTTATGGCAAATGCACCTAGCTCAGTAGCCGAAAAACCTTTTAAACTCCCCCCAAAACTCCCCACTGGTGTGCGCGCTGCGCTCACAATAAATACTTCTTTCATTCTTTTTTGTTTTGTTGTTAATTTTTATGAGTGCCGAATTTAAGCCTCAAATGAATAAGTTAGACGGAAAGCGGTTGGAGATTATACACGACACGGCCAATGAATAGGGAATAACGAATAGTGAATAATATAAATGATTCCCGCAGAGCGCCGTTTTCTATAGAAACAATTATTCTCTATTCAGGATTAATTAATAAGTTTCCTCTTCCACATCTTCCAATCGTAAATAAATATTACTCTCCTTCACAAAATTGCACGACCGACAATCGTCCTTGCCACAGCCTGTATAAAAATCGCAGTTCATTATTTTATCATAAGTATCTTTTATTTGGTTGCGTACAATCGTAAGATGCTCGGCTGTTGGTATCAGTTTTGCTTTGGGATACTCGCCCGCTTTGTCAGGCTCCATAAATTCAAAAACACATTCCTGTACATCCCAATCCTTCATCGGATCATTGTCCACCAATAATTTATAGAACATAGCCTGCCGCCAATAGTCGCTACCGTTGGGTTCTTTTTCTGATGGCGGTGCGGTTTTCTTTTTCCAGTTTTCGGCGTTGCCCGTTTTGTAATCTATCACAGTTGCATTTTTCCCTACAAATTCTATTTTATCAATCATGCCATTTACCGGCACGCCGTTAATCACAATATTTTTGTAGCGTTTTTCTATGGATACTACTTTGTTCCAAGTAGCTACATTTTGGTTGTAATAATCTGTCAATATTTTTACGCCATATTCTTTTCTTCTTTTCAACGCTTCGGGAGTAAAGGATTCTCGGTTGCGTTCTAAGTACCACTGATAATCCTTGAGCACATCTATCAATGGCGGAAATTCTTCGTCTTCGCTTTTCTGCATTTTTTTAAAACAATGCTCAATGGCATGATGCACCGCCGAGCCAAAAGCCGCATACTCATTGCGCCCCGAGGGTACGCGCACAACATTGTTATAATAAAACCGGAGCGGACAATCCAAGTAATTATTCAGCGCCGTGGGGCTCAGCGCAAAGTTGCGCAACTGATGCTCTACAAAATCTGCCTCGCCAGTTTCAAGCACGGGCTTCTTATTTTTAAAAAGATAAATGCTTAGATATTCTTCCATCACTTTTTCACTTAGCCTAATTTGTTGGCGCGGATAATCCAAAGCATCGGTTATCTCGGCCACAAATTGCGTCGGCTCTAATGGTTTTTCGGCCATGTCTTTTTGTGGCCATGAAATTGTTAATCCTACTTTGGCACGTGTAATGGCTACATAAAAAAGCCGCCGTGTTTCTTCCAGCTTGCGTTCTTTTTCTTCTTCATTTTCCACGTTCAGCATATTGTCCGGAAACTTAAATCCTCGGTTCCGAATGTTTCGATCTTCCCAAAGATTTTTGGTGGATTGTATTAAAAAAACATGTTTAAACTCCAAGCCTTTTGAGCCATGCACGGTAAGTAAGTTCACGCCTTTTTCGGTGCCAAAAACTCGGTACATGGGCATTCGTATTTCTTGGTCAATCATTAAATCAACTGTATTGATAAACGATTCTGCCGTGTGTTTTGGGCTTCGGTGCGTTTCTTCTTTTACATAATCCATGGCGGCTCGTAGCACTTCCATGTGCCACAATTTTTCGGTACTGTTTAATGCGTATTGCAAAAAATTTCCTTCGCGCATTATTTTTTCTACCAGCTCCATAAAGGGCAAATTGTAACTGTCTTTTATCCATCGCTCTAGCTTCTCGGCGGTCTCGATTATTTCTTTTGAAATGCCTTCTTGAAAAAGTTCTTTGTTTTTTACAGCTATCCAATCTTGCAGAAAAACCCGCAACGATTTTTCACGGTTGCCGCCGCTATCTACTTTATCAACTTTGGCCGTCATGCGTACAATTTCGTGGGCGGGAATATTGAACAAATCGTAATGCAAAATTTCAAAAAGAATTGCTTCTCCGCCCTGGCGCACCTCGCGCTCGGCGGCAATATAACGAATGATATTTAGCAGTTTTTTTGCCAACGGAATTTCAAAAAGTTCTTCTTTTCTTTTGAGGTAATACGGAATATTTTTTTCTTTTAAATAAGAAAGAAATTCGGTGCCCAACCAATTTTCTTTGTACAGCACAGCAATGTCTTTTGCGTCCGTTCCGTTTTCGGTGAGCTCAATAATTTGCTCTGCCACGCCCACCAATTCCTGAAATTGATTCTCGTAAAAATGCAGACTCGGCGTAATTGTAAGTTGAGAAATTTCACGGTGGCTGGCTACCAAATCTTTTTTGTAATGGCTATCCTTGTTTACCATCCGCGCCGTATTATTTTTTATTACTTGCCCAGCAGTTTCTAAAATTGCCGAAGTGGAACGGTAATTATTCACCAAAATAACTTCTTTCAAATCTGCACTAAAGCTGGATTGAAAATCATAAATATTATCAATATTCGCGCCCTGAAAACGGTAAATAGATTGGTCATCATCGCCTACCACAAAAATATTGGGTTGCTCCTCATCCTCTACCAAATATTTGAGTAGCTGATTTTGTG
>JBBSPP010000345.1:0-3874 GCA_038258625.1 Chitinophagales bacterium | reverse complement strand
TCCCTGTCTTTATAGATTCAGGTATTGTGGCTAGGGGCGATACGATTATTTGTGCAGGCGATAGTGCTCAGCTCAGTGTGCGCGGTGGTGGGCCAAAACTTTGGCGTGCATTGCCGGGTGGGTCGCCTACTTCGTCATTATCTTGTACTACCTGCACGGATCCGTGGGCTAAGCCTACCTTGCCAACTTATTATGAGGTAAAAGGATGTGATTTGGATACCGTATTTGTAGATATTGCAGCAGTGCCTAATTTGACTATCACCGATGATACTACAACTTGTGTAAATGCCAATCTGCAACTAGAAGTTACCTATACTCCACCGGGGCTCCAAACGCCTATTTTTAGTTGGGCGCCCGCTACCTTCCTCTCGGCTACCAACATCCAAAACCCTGTAGTACAAAGGCCTACAGCCAATACTACGTACACTGTTACCGTTACACCTTTTGGTGCAAGTGGCCCTTTAGCTGCCTGTGCCTCCTCAGCATCTGTATCGGTAAACGTGCTGAAAGGGTTTAGTTTAAATCAGTACGACTCACTATTATGTGATGGTGAAAGCACTACAATTTCGGGTACTGACGGTGCTTCGGGAGGGCGAGTGTATAATTTTGCTTGGACGCCTGGCGCGGATGCTACCCCAGCCAATGCATTGAACACGACCATCCTCACTCAAGTGCCAGGTAAAGAATATACCATTACAGCTTCCTATCCTGGTTGCCCAGATTCTGTACTGACCGTACCGCTAATTATGGAGCCAATACCTATAGTAGATGCCGGCGTGGACAGAGAATTATGTTTTAATGATACCATTCATTTAAATTCAACGGTCTTCCCCGATACTGTAAATTATAATATAACATGGTCGCCTGGCAATAATTTAAATAGCAGCACTATTGCAGACCCTGTTTACCGTGGACTTGCTACACAAACGTTGCAAGTAATTTATGCAACCCCAATTGTGGGGTGCTCGGATACTGATTTGGTAAATTTAGTTGTGAACACCACCGACTTTTTACAGCTCGATGGCGACCGCACATTATGCCCTGGCGACACGGCCACACTAAATGCACTCGGTGCGGTGGGGTATTTTTGGAGCCCAGATTACTACATTAGTACTATTGGCAACGTAAATAGTGTGCAAGTGTATCCGCCCGTAAGCCAGCAATACCGTGTGATTGGGATCAACGATAAAGGATGTTATGATACCCTTAGCGCCAATGTAATTGTATATGCAGGCTCGGTGGTTGATGCGGGTGAAGATGTAACCATTTTCCCGGGAGAAAGTGTGACGCTATATGCCAATGGTAATTGTAGCAATTTTACTTGGTTTCCGCCAAGCGGACTTAGTAATACGAAAATTAAAAATCCCGTGGCACAGCCTACCGCCACTACCCGCTATTACGTTGATGCCGAAACAGAAAACGGTTGCCCAACCCGCGACTCGGTTACAGTAATTGTAAGCGCCGAAAGTTTGGTGGATTTGCCCAATTCGTTTTCGCCAGGTAGTGGCACAAGTGTAAATGATCTTTTGCAAATTCGTACCCGTGGTGCAGTAACGCTTAAAAGATTTGACATCTTTAATCGATGGGGACAAAAAGTATATACTACTACCGATATTAATGCAGGTTGGAATGGTCGTTTCAACGGCGAGCCACAACCACTTGGCGTGTATGTATATGTAATTGATGCCGTTACTAGCACAGGAAAACGATTCAATAAACAAGGGAATATTACCTTGATTCGGTAAGCTTTTTTTTAATAAAAAATGAAATGAGAATGCCGACGGATTTAGTCGGCATTTTTGTTTGAAACTATGGCTTACTAAATTAAATTTGTGCGAAATAAAATTATCATGTCAAAAAGAATAATGCCAACATCTAAACAAAAAACTCAACTGGTTATACACGCAATAATTTTCGTTGTGGTCAATGCTTTACTATGGGTTTTTTATGATCAAGAACCGTTGCTCATTGAGGGTAGCAAAGGTTGGGCATACCCTTGGCCATCATGGATAACAGCGGCTTGGGCGTTGGCACTTATTGGACATTGGGCAGCGCTTTTCACTAGTTACGAAGATAAAGGTCATGCGGAATTTGTGCGCCAAGCGAAAGGATAACTCACGTAATTAATTTACTTTTAAGCAATGAAAAAACATTTTCAATTAATTACACTTAGCACACTAACTTTTTTTGCATTGGTCACTATTGTTTTCTCATCGTGCGAAAAACAAGAACAAAATTTTGGCCCCACTACATTTTATAAACCTTGTGCTAATGTAGTGTGTCTAAATGGTGGCGCCTGTACAGATGGATATTGCTTTTGCCCTTTAGGATTTGAAGGTGAAAAATGCGCCACTAGATCGGTAGATAAATTTGTGCATACGTACCAAGCTTTTAATGATTGCTACATGGATAATAAGATTTCGTACACGGCAAGTATTGAGGCAGATTTCAACCCTATAGCCGAGCTAAAACTAAAAAATGTAAGCAAAAAATGCTCAAATGACATTACCGCTTTTGTGAGAAAAGACAATACTAATTTCGACATCCCTTTTCAATCTTCTTGCGGCAGCTTATATGTTTCTGGCGAGGGCAATCGGTACGATAGTGTGCTTAATATAAATTTGGTTTTCAGGGATAGTGCAAACCACTCCACTTCCACTTGCTCAATAATAATGAATATAATAAAATAAGCAGATCCGAAATTTTTAAAAAAATAATTAAGGCGAATGAATTTCATTTGCTTTTTTTTTGATGAAAAATCAAATAATAGGTTGAAGTGTTCACGAAAAGTCTCTAATTTCATTTTTAGACACTACAGAGTAAAATACTATTTTTACAAAAATTAAGTGGAAGACAAAATAATATTGGGCATCGATCCGGGTAGTGTGATAATGGGCTATGGTGTGGTATGTGTGCATGGGCAAAAAATGACCATAGTAGAAATGGGCGTGCTAAAGCTGAGTAAATATACTGACACGAGCGAGCGACTATATAAAATTTACGAGCGCGTTGTAGCTCTATGCCAACTGCATAACCCTACTTGTTGTGCTATTGAGGCACCATTTTTTGGCAAAAATGTACAAAGCATGCTGAAGCTAGGTCGTGCACAAGGAGTGGCAATGGCGGCGGCTATGCAATCCAATATTCCTATGCAAGAGTACTCGCCCAAAAAAATAAAACAATCTGTAACTGGCAACGGTAATGCAAGCAAAGAACAAGTTTGGCGTACGTTACAAAAAATATTAAAGTTTGACGAAAACCCACAATACCTAGATGCTTCAGACGCAGTTGCGGTAGCTTTGTGTCATCATTTTCAAAGTAGGTTTCCGAGTTCGACTAGTGCCGCTGGCGGCGGCTGGAGTCAATTTTTAAAAGAAAACCCATCTAGAATAAAAAAATAAAAACAATGAGTAGCCGTAATCTTCGCATCATATTTATCCTCTCGGTTGTAATGGCCATACTAATGATTGGTACACAAATGTATTGGGTAAAATCTAGCTACGAATTGGAGCGAAAAATTTTTGATAGCAAAATAAAAGCCGCGCTAAACCATGTAGCAAAAGGATTGCTACGGAGCAATGATAATTTTTCGCCCTCTGTTGATTTGGCAAAAAAAGAAAGTGAATTATTTTTTACCGTTGAGCTGGGCGATACCATTAACCCCGTGTCTTTGGAGCAATTACTGATAAGAGAATTTACGGCACAGTCCATCAACGCTGATTTTGAATACGCCATATATAGTTGCGTAGCTAAAGAAATACAAGAAAGTCGGTACGTATATCTCAGCAAAAAAAAACATGGGGATACCAAAGATATTATTAAGGGATTTCCGCTGGCCCATAATGAGAGCAATTCTTTTGCTGTACAATTTCCT
>JBBSPP010000344.1:0-3879 GCA_038258625.1 Chitinophagales bacterium | reverse complement strand
TAGAGTTTTTTCTAGTTTGTGTTATACCTACAAATTTCGGTACGAAGTAATTTCTACCCTTCCTACTGACACGGGCAATAATAATACCTTGCAAACAGCCACCAAAGCACCTGTAGATTTAGTGACCACGGGCAAAATTGGTTATAACAGTACGGTGACGGATCCTAACGATTATTTTTTAATTGATTTACAAGATGAATCAAAACTTACTTTTTACATAAATTATAATAATACCAGCAATAGTACAGGCGCCGATTTTTACGCTTATGTGTACAGAAAAAACGGTAGCCAAGTGGCCACCCTATCACGCACCAATCAAGCTTTGGGCGCCCATACCGATACTTTAGTATATCCTTGCGCACCGGCAGATTCTGTTTACTTGCGCATATTTAGCAGCGGTTGTTTTGAATATAGTTTTACACCCATTGCCATAAATAATGCACCGATTACAAAAATTATTGCTGCGCGCACAGGCAACGAAGTTGGTTTTGCGCCCAAGGTGTCAAACGTTGATACCTTCACGTGGGATTTTGGCAATGGACAAACCACCGACAAAAAATATCCGAAACAAGATTTTAGTATAGGCAGTCATACGGTAAAATTGATTGGTAAAAATTTGACGTGTAATAAAACCTTTACAGATTCTGTGGTCATAGAAGTAAAAGGAGTGGAGTCTTTTACACCGAATAATTCAGGTTTGGGCGGCGATTTATTAATGACTATTTATGGTGGCGGCTTGGATAGTGCTACAAAAGTTAGGTTGCGCAGTGGAGCTACAGTTTACGAAACGATAAACGTAGTGCCCAATCAAAAAAGAAATGCGTTGGTAGCCAATTTTGATTTGCATCAGGCCGCTGCTGGCGTTTATGATGTAGAAGTAGAAATTCAAGGTCTGTCACCAGTAATTTTTACGGATGGATTTACTATCGAAAAATTCCGTTATCCATATTGCAAAGCCGAGGTAAACGGCCCGGATCGTTGGCGTATAAACAGGAACACAAATTTTGAAATAAAAATTACCAACCAAGGCAACGTAAATGCCAATGGTGTGGTGGTAGGTTTTGCCTATCCCAAAAATGTTGACGTAACCCTCATACCAAAAATTGCGAAATTGGATAGAACCAAAGATTTTGAAGCCGAAGCAGATGGTGAAATATTTACAGCCAAAGCTGGTCAATATTCCGCCCATTACGATTCTGCGGCTAAAGCATACCCGATAGATAGTATGGATGGCAAACCGTTTGACGGTATGCTGTATTTATTGACGTTGGCAAAAGTGCCGGCAAATAGCACCATCACGTTGCCTTTTACCGCCAATACAAAAGCAACTGGCGACCCTGAATTTTTTGTTTATACCTATCACCCTAATCGGTATGGCAGCAAAGGCACGGAGCATTGGAGTAATATGAGCAATCAGGTAATGGAGCAAGGAATTGATGGTTTGGACATGCTGGCTGGCAAATCAAAAAATAAATTTTTTGAAGCATTTACCAAAAGTTTGAAAATAGGTCAAAAGCATTTGGCGCTAGCGGGTGCTACGGCTGGTGCATATTTTGATGCCAAAGTAAATGGCTACGAAGTAACCGCCGAAATGCACGGAATTTTAAATGCCGAATTGGATGAAGCCAATGCTTTTGCAACGCAAACTTTTGTGAAGGAGGTTGGGCTTAAAGTTGTAGAAAAAGGAATTGGTAAAATGATTAGTTCAGAATTTACTCGGAACAGCGCGTTGAATAAAAAACTGGCGAATCCTTATCTAGGCATTAAAGAGTGGAAAACATTGAACAGTGAATTTTTGAATAGTAATTCTGCGCTAAATAAAATCATCAAACTGGACGATATTTTTACGACTGCGAAAGATTTAGAATCTCTTTATGGCAAAATGCAAACACTAAGACAATCAGTAAAAGGTTGCCCAGAATTGGAGCCTCAATTGGAAGAATTGATAAAAAAAGTAGATGAACAATTAGAGCATCAAGATCCAGACCGAAGAAAAACAAAATCTGTAACGAGCATGGATCCGAATGATATTTATGGTCCCGAAGGCATTGACATTCCCCGCTACCGCAAGGACCTTGATGTGATGCACTATTATATCACCTGCGAAAATGTTGACACGGCCCAAGCCGCCGCGCAAGTTGTAACCATTATTGACACCTTGGATCCTAGCCTATTTGATGTAGCGTCACTCACTTTTGGGCATGTAAACATTGGTAATAAAAGCATGCAAATGTTGTTCAACCGCGATGAGTTTTATGGCGAGCTAAGTTTGTACCCCGAAATGCCCATCATCGTGCGCGTAATGGCTACGCTTGATGCAACTAGTGGTGAAGTGCGCTGGACAATGGTGGGTATTGATAGCAATATAAACGATTTGCCTAGCGATCCGAATTTAGGAATTTTACCACCAAATACCAATCCGCCTTTTGGCGAAGCATCGGTAAGTTATAGCGTAAAACTAAAACCAAATTTGCCCAACGGTACAATTATTAATAACCGCGCAAATATAATTTTTGACGAAAACGAAGCAATCCTCACCAACACTTGGAGCAATACAATTGACATTATTCCCTCGACTAGTCAAATAGTTTCTACCGAAGTGAGAGATGATACCGTAATTGTAATTAAGCTTAGCGGTCAGGATACAGAATCGGGCGTTGCAAAATATAAATTGTTCGTGCAGCGCGATAGCACCGAGTGGGTGAGCACAGGAAATGTGTTTGAAGATTCTACTACCTTTATTGGTGGCTATGATCAAACCTACAAATTTTACGTAGTAAGCGCAGACCGTGTAGGAAATGAAGAAAGCAAAACACCGAATTCGGAAGCGGAGGTAACCATAAAACCAAAATACGCATTCAACTTCGATGGCAATTTTGTAATTTTCCCAAATCCTACTTCTGGCAATGTGCAGATTGTGGCTAAAGAAATCACGCCGAATTGTAGCATTTCGTGCTACGATATTTATGGACGCAAAATCTCTCAAATGGAATTAGAACTTTCGCCTTCGCCTACAAATTTCAATATGGCATCATTCCAAAAAGGCATTTATATTTTTAAAATAAAAGCTGGCAGCAATGAAGAAACATTTAAAGTGAGCAAGTTGTAAGTTTTAAAATTTTAGTTTCTAAAAAAAGAATCCCGAAAAAATTCGGGATTTTTTTTACGTTAATATGCATGTTAGCCGTAGTGGAAAAATCTAATCGTTATCCCAAAAACTCCCTTAACTTTCTTAGAAATTCAAGTCATTATCTTATATGCTCCAATCGTTGTTCCATAAATCTAATTGGCTCTCTTAGATACTCTAATAGCTCTTTTAGAAATTTAAGTCGTTGTTTTATAAATTCAAATGGCTCTCCTAAAACTCTAATTGTTCTCTTAGAAATTCAAGTCGTTGTTCCATAAATCCAATTGGCTTTCTTAGAGATTCAATTCGCTCTCTTATATACTATAATCGGTGTCTTAGAAACTTTAGTAGGTGTCTTCGATGGACAATTGGAACAGCCCCAAACCCCTATGGGTGTTGCATTTAATAAAATATAAGCGTTTTCAACAAAACACTCTGGCAGACATCCATTTTTCTAAAACTTAGTCGCAATATCATAAAACATTCTTACCCCTACGCCTATCGCATCAGGGTAAATATCAAAATTAGAAGTATGTACTAAGTTAGTATGATGTCCTTCATGACTAGTGCCTAGCCTAAAAAAACAACCCGGAATGTGCTGCGTATAAAAGCTAAAATCTTCGGCGCCCATTCTTTTTTCTAATGTGTGGACTTGTTCATTGCCAAAAGTAGCTTGCGCTAGAGCAAAAGCTTTTTGGGTTGTGGCAGGGTCGTTGCTCAGGCTTGGATAGCCTTCGGGAATTTCTACAATG
>JBBSPP010000343.1:0-3896 GCA_038258625.1 Chitinophagales bacterium | reverse complement strand
CTATTAGGTTCGTCTAAATCTACAGCTAAAGGGCGGCCTGTTGCAACTGCACAAAATGAACAAGAACGAGTACAAATATTACCTAATATCATAAAAGTGGCTGTGCCTGCACCCCAACACTCACCCATGTTTGGGCAATTCCCGCTTTGGCAAATTGTGTGCAAACTGTATTGGTCTACCAGTGAGCGAACGTGTTTATAATTTTCGCCAGTGGGTAATTTTACCCGGAGCCAATCTGGTTTTTTATATCGTGGTCTGTCTGTTTGTACTGGTGCGCAACTCATGCTGGCAAAAGTAAGTCTCTGCTTTTTTAAAAAAGGGAATACGGATTGTAATATTAGGGTAAGGTTTGTGTAAGTGCTCTTAACTTTTCTTTATGTTTTATCTTCTTTGGCTTACATTTGAAATTCAAATTAAATTTTTAAGAATGAAAAAAATAATATTATTATTTACTGCAGTTTGCTTCTCAGCTTCAGCGTCCTTTGGACAAGCACAAAGCGTTGTGAAACAAGACAATCACCAAGTTGCATCTGATTATTACAATGCAAATGCGCCAATGTCAACTTCAGCTTACAAGAAAACTCGCGGTGTTGGAGAGTCTTTCCCCAGTACGATTGGTACAAAACATGTAGTGGGAAAAACGACCTATGATTTGCAAACCAACGGAAGTTTGCAGAACCGAATTATGGTACAGGGTGCCAACATACACACAGCATGGACCTTATCTACAGAAACTAATGTAACGGCTACTTCTGCCTTTGCAGATAGAGGTACTGGTTATGCTTTTTTTGATGGTAGCCTTTGGAGTACACCACCTACCGCACGTATAGAGCCGAGTACCCGCACAGGTTTTGGTGCAATGGGTATCAATGGTACGGGGAATGTAGTTTATGCATCGCACAGCGCAGCATATAATATCTTGTTGAGTGAAAAAACGGGTGCTGTTTGGAATACCGTACAAACAACTTTGACAAACACGAATACAGCAGTTTGGCCAGATATGGCTACTAGTGGTAACTGGATGTATCTTATCACTGCCTCGCAAGATTCTGTGACAAAATCTAACGGTATTCGTTATGGTTATTTTTTCTCTCGCTCAAATGATAATGGAGCAACTTGGATGGATAATATGATACCGATGCCATTGATTGATAGTGTGGGCCATTACAGCGGAGGTGGAAATTCGTACAGTATTTCTGCAAGAGATTCTGTGGTGGTAATTGTATTTGGTGATTTTGGTACGGACCTTACCATGTTGCGCTCTGTGGATTATGGTGCTACATGGTCTAAAAGTTTAATTTATGATTTTCCTATAAATAATTACAGACCAGGAGATATTTCGGATTTCGATAATGACTTTATTACTGATACCTTGTTTTCTCTTGATGGCGGTATAAATCTTGCGTTAGATGTAAATGGAGAAGCACACGTGGCATTTTCAATGTATGTAATGTTTAATGATGGGACTAGTGGATTTTATCGTCCATTCACATCTAGCATGTGGTACTATAATAGTATAGTGGATAGTTTCAAAGTTGTAGATGAAATTTTTTCACTGCATCATCGCGGATGCGATGGCGACACGGCGACCTTTACTAATCCTACAAATTATACACGCACAAATCCAGCTTCGCAAAAAGCTCAGTATAATACTGGTAGCTTTATGACGCAGCCGCAAATAACTGTAAATGATGCTAATAACGATGTATATATTACCTATACGTCAATTGTAGATGGTGATCTTACCGAAATTGATCCACAACATCCTTATTGGTTTGGCACCTTCGCTTTCGAAGGACAACCATACCGCGACGTATTTGTTTTAGCATCAAAAAACTATGGTGCTACTTTTGGTTTCCCTGTAAATATTTCAAGAACTGGCCACTACGAAGAGGCGTTCCCCTCGGTACCAGAAGTAATAAACGGTAGCGATTTGCACGTGTTATATCAAGGCGATATTGAGCCAGGAACAATATTGACAAATTCTGATATTTACGATGGCGATTTTCAAAACTGGATGATTTATCAAAAAGTTTCTACTGCCGATATCTTTACGGCTTCTGCCGATATCGATGCACCATGTATGCAGTTCCAGTTACCATTGGCAATTAATGAAGTAAAACTGGCAAACGGTTTGGTAAAAGTGTACCCTAATCCAAGTGTAGATTTTATTACTGTAGAATTGCAATTAAACAATACAGCCGAAAATGTTTCATACGAAATGTATGATATAACTGGCCGTTTAATTTCTTCTGTTATACATAATAATGTTGCTACAGACAAAGTTCAGATTAATGTTCAATCTTTGGCTACAGGCAGTTACATTTTAAAAGTAAAAGCTGATAACGCTGTAAGCACGCACAAAATAAGCGTGAAATAAGAACAATTTTGTTTTTGATAAAAAAGACCCTTGCTTATGCAAGGGTCTTTTTTTGTACCATTAATCATATCTTTTTGCAACTGCTGGCGCCGCTGTATTAGATTAAAACTGGCACTTACTAGCCAATCGGAGACTGTGGAGTCAAATAGTTATAGGCGGTTCTATTTAATGATTATTAGAAAATTTACATTCTTCGTAGATGTGATTTTTTCCGCTCAATAAAAATATAATAAATCCTGAATAATGCGGAGTGGCCAAAGTCTCATACGTAGCTTAAAAAAACCTACAAATTTTAGTATTCAAAGGCTTTTGCCGATTTGCAATGAGAATATTTACAACCATTTTACAGGGTTGCGTTTATAAAAAAAGTGGTACCGCCGCATGTTTTTCCAAAAACTGAGTACAAAATAAATGATAATGGGCGAGCCGAACGTAAGAAACGAAATATAGATAAACCAAATCCTAATTTTAGCAATTGAAATATTTAGCTTTTCACCAATGGCGGTGCAAACTCCGAACAGTGAAAACTCAACAATGTTTCTTACGTCTTTCATAAATCGTTCAGGGTCAAAAGTACAGATTTTTACGAGAACCGCAATGCGGCTTATGCAATCTTGGTTTACATTTGGCAAAATTTAAAAAAAATGGCTGACGAACAACAACAAAACCAAGACCCAAACCAACTAAATATTGAGCTAACCGAAGATATGGCGGATGGAATTTATAGCAATTTGGCTATCATTACGCACTCAAATTCAGAGTTTATTATAGATTATATAAATGTAATGCCCGGCATACCTAAGGCAAAAGTAAAATCGCGCATTATACTTACCCCCCAACATGCCAAGCGATTAATGAAAGCATTAGCTGATAATATTCAAAAGTTCGAACAAGTAAACGGCCCAATAAAAGATACCGATCCTCAAGGTTTGCCCATGCAATTTGGCGGACCAACAGCCCAAGCATAATTTTTTTTTATGAATGAAAAAATAATCATTCTCGATTTTGGTTCGCAATACACACAACTAATTGCGCGAAACGTACGAGAATATAATATCTACTGCGAAATTTTACCTTTCAGCACCGAGCTAACTTTTGACGAAAGCTTAAAAGGTGTAATATTATCGGGCAGCCCATGTTCAGTAAATGATGCAGAAAATCCGAGCGTGGATATTGAAAATATAAACGCGCACGTGCCCGTTTTGGGTATTTGTTATGGTGCACAACTGACCACCAAAATGCTAGGGGGGCGAGTAGAGAAATCCTCCACGCGCGAGTATGGTCGTGCGCAATTGGTGGATATAGAAATTGGTAATCGATTATTTAAAGACGTGCCCGAGTCAGACGTTTGGATGAGCCATGCTGATACGATTGTAGAATTGCCGAGCAGCGCAAAAGTGATTGCAAAAACAGATAGCATTCCCATTGCAGCTTTCGAGGTGGAAGGAACACTGAATCCTTGGTTTTGTTTGCAATTTCACCCAGAGGTAACGCACAGCCTAAAAGGAAAACAAAT
>JBBSPP010000342.1:0-3913 GCA_038258625.1 Chitinophagales bacterium | reverse complement strand
TGTAGTTTTTCTTTGTCGTAATCGCTAGTAGAAGATTTAATTTGCGTTTCAATTTGTTTGATGCGCGCTTTAATATCTTTTGATTCTCCTTTGCCGCCTACAATCGTAGTGGTGTCTTTATCAATGGTCATGCTTTCACAAGTTCCCAATGAATCCATATCAGCCGTTTCGAGGTTGTGGCCCGTTTCTTCGCTAATAACCGTTGCGCCAGTAAGGATGGCAATATCATTCAACATTTCTTTACGACGGTCGCCAAAACCAGGTGCTTTCACAGCCGCAATTTTGATGGTACCACGCAATTTATTTACTACCAAAGTAGCGAGTGCTTCACCTTCCAAATCTTCGGCAATAATTACCAATGCTTTTCCTGTTTGGGCTACTTTTTCTAAAATGTGTAAGATTTCTTTCATGGTAGAAATCTTTTTATCGCAGATTAAAATAAAAGGATTTTCCATTTCCGAATTCATTTTTTCAGAATTGGTTACGAAGTACGGAGACAAATAACCGCGGTCAAATTGCATTCCTTCTACAACATCTACCGTTGTATCGGTGCCTTTTGCTTCTTCTACAGTAATAACACCGGCAGTACCTACTTTTTCCATTGCCTGCGCAATTAACGTTCCAATTTCAGCATCATTATTTGCAGAAATTGTTCCTACCTGCTTAATTTTTTCGTTGTCGTTGCCTACTTTTTGGCTTTGCTTTGCAAGGCTGGCTACTACGGCTTCCACCGCTTTATCAATCTCGCGTTTCAAGTCCATTGGGTTTGCACCCGCCGCCACATTTTTCAATCCTTCTTTGATGATTGATTGCGCCAAAACGGTTGCGGTTGTAGTACCATCACCCGCTACATCAGCGGTTTTGCTGGCTACTTCTTTGGCCATTTGTGCGCCCATATTTTCAAATGGATCTTCAAGCTCTATTTCTTTGGCTACCGTTACACCATCTTTGGTGATTTGCGGAGCGCCAAATTTTTTCTCTATTACTACATTCCGACCTTTTGGTCCAAGAGTAACTTTTACTGCATCTGCTAGTTTATCTACTCCCGCCTTCATTTTGTTGCGAGCTTCTAGGTTAAATTTTATTTGTTTTGCCATTGTATTCTAATGTTTAATTTTTAATGTTTAATTCTTAATTTGATTTGTAAATGGAAATTCTAGAGAAAATCCCTGACACCTATTCGCTATTCGCTTGATTAAACGATTGCCAATATATCGCTCTCGCGCATGATGAGATAATCTGTACCATCCACGTTGAGTTCAGTACCGGCGTATTTTCCGTAAAGCACTGTGTTGCCCACTTCCACCGTCATTGGTTCGTCGGGTTTGCCGTTGCCTACTGCAATTACTTTACCACGTTGTGGTTTTTCGGCCGCGGTATCGGGGATAATTATTCCGCCTTTTGATGTTGTTTCAGCCTCTGCTGCTTCCACTAGCACACGGTCGTGCAATGGGATGATGTTTGCTTTTTTTGCCATAATAGTTTTTTGTTTTATTAAAATTTTTTTTGAGCTCGTTTTTATAACAAGCAGGATTAAATGTTATAACTCTCTATAATCACAGAATGTGCCAATGAAAATCTTGTCCGACAATTTTGCCACATCTGCATTTGAGCGTGCGAAAGTAGGACAATATAGCAAGCATAAAATTTATATGCTTATGATTTGGCAGGTGTAGAAAATCTTTTTACCAAATACACACCCAAAAAAGTAATTACCGTGCCAAGACCCAAATTCCAAGTGAAAGGCTCATGCAAAAAAATAATTCCGAGTGCAAGCGCGACAATTGGATTGATGTAGGCATACACTCCGCTAATATCGGCGGGTAAATTTTTAAGCACAAACATGAAACATAAAAAGCAAAGTATGGAGCCTACAGCAATAAGGTAAAAAAGTAACCACCAAGCTTCTGCACCAAGCGCACTCACATTTTGCTGCTCACCTACAACATTAGAAAGAATAAATAACTGCACGCCAGCAAACAACATTTGATACCCAATACCCGACAAATTATTCCCTTTAAGCACCTGCCGTGAAGATACCAATGTGCCCACGGTCCAACAGCTCACGCCTACCAAGCAAAGGAATATACCAAACTGAAAATTGGCGTTTATCAAATCGCTGAGGTAACTATAAAAAATAAGACCCACACCGCCAAAGCCAACGACCAAGCCGATGGTTGATTTGGGATTGATGCGCACTTTATATATAAGCGCATTTAATAAAATAAGGAAAAAAGGAAATAGGCAACCAAGCAGCGCACCTAAGCCGGAAGGTATAAATTTTATAGCCCAAGTAGTGAGGCCATTGGCCATGGTAAAAATAAGGAAACCCAAAATGGCATGCACGGCAAGTTCTTTAAACGTTGGCCGGTATTTATTTTTAAAGAAAAAATATGCAATTAAAATAACACCAGCAATCGTCTGCCGAATGGCGCACAAAATAAGGGCGAAAAATGCCCTATTGCAAGCTTAGATACAAACCACGTAGTACCCCAAAAGATGGAAATGGTAGCGAGCGCCCAATAGGCTTTAGTAATATTTTTTGGCAAAGCAGTGCAAAAGAAACCTAAATGAGACACGCAAATTGTGAACAAGGCAATAATGTTAAAAAATAAGTTGGAAACGTTTTATTTACATTCTTAAAAGAGAAATCCTATATATTTACACCTTAATTAAAAAAATAAATTCGATATGAAAAAGTTTATCTTGATGGCACTAACCGTATTACTTTCTACAGGAATTGTAATGGCCGACAAAAAATGTTGTAAAGACAGTAAAAAATGTACAAAAACAGAATGTGCAAGCAAAACAACAGCTACAACCAAAAAATCTTGTTGCTCAAAAGATGCTTCGGGCGCAAAAGCTTGTAATAAAAACAAGACTGAAGCCGTTGCAAAAACCGCAGCTTCTACAGAAGTAAAAACAGCTTGCGCTGCGGGTTGTAAAAAAGAATGTTGTGCAAAAGCCGATGCTACTGATACCCACGCTGGTCACAATCACTAGAATTTAATTCTATAAAAAACATTCAATCCTCTATGCCTCGGCGTGGAGGATTTTTTTATGGCTTGTACTTTGCCTGCCGCAAAAAATCTTGCGCGGGAATATCCAGTTTCATTAATTGTTGCATCGAAGTTTGGGGATGTGTGATCATATATTGGCGCACTATTTGCCAACCGAGCCACGATCCTACATTGCCCGGTGATTCGGGTGGCATGCCTGCCGTATTGGGCCCATCATTTACAAAAGGCATAATATCTTGCCACGTGGTGGAGTAAAAATTATCCTCTTTTATAAAAAAATAATAAACCATATCTTCATTTTCATTTGCCCATTTTATTTGCTCGGGAGCGTAGCCAATAATTTTATCGTCCGTTTTTTCTCTGCACACCTGCTCGGTAAAATACAATTCCTTGCCTTTGTACAACATCATATCAAGCAGTGTTTTTCCTTCAAAAGCTGGGGGGAATTTTGCCGCAAAAATTGCCCGCGCCACCTCTACCGAAATTCTATCTGGCGTTCGATTTCGGGTTTCGTAAGCAGGGATTTGCACCGAAGCATAGAACGGAAAATCAGCCCCCAGATACATATCCAAGCCCACGCCCACAGCGCTATCAATTGTAATGGCACTCCAAAGATTAAGCCCCGACACAAAATAATAAACTGTGCCAAGCTCCTCCTCGGGATAGTAATATTTTATGTTTTTAAAAGTTTGTTCTAGCTCAGCGTCAATTTTTTTTGTATCCGGAAAATCTGCTCGCACGCTATCCCACAAATTACGATAGTCTTTCAGCGTTAAAAATTGTTGCAACGCAGTATCAAAACTTGGCGTACCAGGCTGCCCCAAACTAGCTAAGCGAGTTAGGAACAAGTTGGTAAAATCAGGATATTGATTTCCCAGTTTATTTATTCCAAC
>JBBSPP010000341.1:0-3916 GCA_038258625.1 Chitinophagales bacterium | reverse complement strand
GGAAGAAAAATAATTGGAAGATTTTTTCATACATTTTCAGAAATTAGAAAAAACCGAAAAGCAATGTATCTACAAAGATCCAAGCTCATTATCTCCAGAGGCGCGCACATTATTGGTAAGACCCATTGCCGAGTTAAACCCAGAATTGTACGAACTAGCCAAAATAAAAATGGAGGAAGAACGTTTTAGAATGAAACGAGCAACAGCCTCGGCAAATAAAGTAAGTTCTTCGGCCAATCTAGAAATAATATTTCTAATTATTATCGACATTGTCATACAATAATCATTTTATTACCGACCCTAAAAATTGTATAAGATGAAACTGCTAAGGTCAGTTCCCTTTTATTAATTCTGTTGCCGTAAATTTATTATCTGAGCGCCATATTAAAACTAAAAAAATGGATATCAGATTAATCGAAACCATCATTGCCGGAACTTCTTTTTTTGTATTACGTTTTGTGGCAATAAAATTTCTGACACAAATTCAGCATCAATACCATTATTCCAAATACAGAATTCGGCCAATTAAAAAGTTTGTCAATTTATTTATTTTACTAACGCTGCTGATTGTGCTCATTGCAATGTGGCGCATCGAACAAGCCAATCTGCTCACAGCTATTTCGTCTGTATTGGCAGTTGCAGGTGTGGCTTTATTTTCAGAGTGGTCTATACTTTCTAATATTTAGACGGCCTTTATCATTTTTATTAGCCACCTAGTAAAGCTCGGCGAGTCTATCACTGTACTCGATGCCGAATTTAATATGAAAGTCCGCGTATAGGACATTGGGCTTTTCTATGTACCTTTAAAAACCATCAGTTAAGAAAAAATATTAATTCCGAACAATACATTTTTACAAAAAGCGACTAAGATAAATTTGTAGAAAACATCAGTTGCTTTAATGAAACATTTAGAATCGGAAATTATATAAAGCCGTAACTCATAAAATGTATTTATAAAATGAAGGGTAAAATAAAATTTCAGGTCAGTAATTTAAAAATGAGAATTAAGAAAAGTGCGATCGCTATTAATTCTAAAATTAGAAGTTTTAGTGGTTCGACAGTCGTTAGCCGCCATAAATATCTCTAGCATTTTAGTGGCGCGGAGTCACTACCGGGCTAACCCGCCATAGCAGCTGTATTTTCAATTGGCTACCTTACTTTTGTCCTTACACAAATTCTGTATGAAAATAATCGATATAACAAAAGGCGAAATGATACAACGTAGTGGCGACCTAACATCCAAAGCTTACATTGTAACCCAAGAATTGCTGCGAAGCTATTTGGTTGATGAAAAAGGCAAAGAGCACATTTTTACGTTCGCCCCGGCAGGTTGGATAGTTGCCGACAATCGACTACCGAATACTCCCTGCGATTTATTTATTGATGCCCTCGAAGATAGCCAAGTGGAGGTGTATACTAATGCCACAGACCTAGATCCACAACCGCAAAAATTGCTGAACCGATTGGCCGTGCTCCAAAAAAGAATCATCATGCTAATGAGTGCCACCGCCATTGAGCGCTACGAGCATTTTGAAGAAATTTACCCCGACATTGTGCAACGCGTACCTCAAAAAATGATTGCCTCCTACCTCGGCATTACCCCCGAAGCCTTGAGCAAGGTTAAAAGCCAACGCGCTAAATAAAATAATCATTTATTAATCTAGGTTAAGCGCGAAACGAGTTTGCTTTCCGTACTTTGCTTTTAATAAAAAAATAAACACCATGAAAAAATTAGTAATGAGCGCAGTTGCGCTTACCGTAATGGCAGTAACAACTTTTACCGCCAACGCCGAAACCAAAAAAGTAACCAAAAGCAATGTAGTATGGAAAGGCTACAAAGTAACTGGCTCGCACGAGGGGACCGTTAATTTAACGTCCGGAGCAGTAGTGATGGATGGCAGCACGTTTAAAGGTGGCACATTCACTATCGACATGACCTCGCTACAAAGTACAGACCTCGATGGCGAAATGAAAGGCAAACTAGAAGGACACTTAAAATCAGACGATTTCTTTGGCGTAGCAAACCACCCAACGGCGCTTTTGGTGATCAAAAAATTAAAATCAACGGGTAAAAATTCTTATGAACTTACCGCTGATCTGACTATAAAAGGCATTACGAAATCCATCACGTTTCCAGCATCAGTCTATGGAAATAAAGCCACCGCCAGTCTAAAAATTGATCGTACAAAATATGACGTAAAATATGGCTCCACTAGTTTTTTTGAAGGTCTGAAAGACAAAGCTATCTACGATGATTTTGATATGGTTATTGATATTGAATTTTAATTAAACACAAGTAAAATTTTAAAGCCGTCTCATGACCATGAGGCGGCTTTCTTTTTTAACGATACGGCATATAAATAAAACTGTAAGAATTATATATAGCAAACCGATTTTCAAACGCAGATAAGTCCAATTAATTCTTTCATTAAAAAACTTACCTTTACCAACCCATGAATATTGTAAAAAATGAAACTATAAACGGCAGCAACAACATCGCGATGGCAACTGATTATTTTTTTGACCAAGAAAAAAATAACCTGCCGCTGATCGTTTACACCCATGGTTTTAATGGTTTTAAAGATTGGGGCGACTTTGATTTAATTGCCATTGAGTTTGCTAAAGCAGGATATTTTTTTATAAAATATAACCTAAGCCATAGCGGCACAAACTTAGAAAACCCAAGCGATTTTGTAGAATTAGAACGCTACCGAAAAAATAATTACAGTAAAGAATTATATGATTTGCAGTGCGTACTAAATCAAGTAACTGATGAAAATTTTGAATATAAAAATAATATTAACCTCAAAAAAATATACCTGCTCGGGCACAGCCGAGGCGGTGCCATCACAATCTTAGCTGGGCAAGATAGCCGCGTATCAAAACTTGTAACTTGGGCAAGTATCTCGGCGTGTACTTCGCCATGGACAAATTTTAGCACCTTAGAAATGGAACACTGGAAACAGCAAAAGTCATTTTACTACGAAAATAAACGCACCAGTCAGCTGCTGCCGATTGACTACCAGATATACGAAGATTACCAAGCCAATAAAGAAAAATTTGACCTAGAAAAAGCTGTAGCATCTATGAAAAAACCGATGCTCTTTATACACGGAAAAGATGACCCAGCCGTGCCCGTTATTTCGGCCGAATTGTTACAATCTGCAAATGCCCCGTTCGCAAAAAAAATAATTTGTGATGGCGATCACGTCTTTGGCAGAAAACATCCTTGGCCGCATGATTATCTGCCAGCTCAAACTAAGTTTGTAGTGGCCGAGACAATTTCTTTTTTTAATAAAATTGCCGAACAATAAAAAACAAATGAAAAATAAATTGTACTCTCAAAAAAAAATATACCAACCAATGATTGCATTGATGGTATTTGTAATTTTATCCTGTAGCATATTTTATGCTACTCCTACATGTGCAATAGCCAAGGCTACAAAAAAAACAATTACATTTTACGCTCTTGATGGATTAGAAATTACAGCCGATTACTATTTAATAGATGCTAAAAAGCCATTGATAATATTGTGCCATCAGGCAGGTTGGAGCCGTGGTGAGTACAATGAAATTGCGCCTATACTAAATAGAATGGGCTACAATTGTTTGGCAATTGACCAACGCAGTGGTGATGCTGTAAATGGAATTGCCAATGAAACCGCCAAACGCGCCAAGCAAAAAAAACTACCTACAAATTACATAGACGCGGAGCAAGATATAGTTGCGGCAATTACTTGGGCCACCAAAATTCATAAAGAAATAATATTGTGGGGTAGCTCTTATTCCGCATCCCTAGTATTGAAAATTGCGCAGGATAATAAAAATGTAAGCAAAGTATTAAGCTTTAGCCCGGGCGAATATTTTGGCAAAGACTTGAACATTCAAGCGTCGATTAATGAATTAAAAAAGCCTG
>JBBSPP010000340.1:0-3933 GCA_038258625.1 Chitinophagales bacterium | reverse complement strand
CGGAGGTCGTCTATAAAAATGTGTGCGGCATGGTCGCCACCGTATTGGCCCAGGGCGGCTGCGCCATAAAAGAAGGGGCGGCCGGCAAAAACAAAATCGGCACCGAGGCGGAGGGCGCGCATTATATCGATGCCATTGCGCACGCCACTATCAAATATTATTTTTGCTTTGTTATCGACAGCTTCTGCTATTGCGGGCAAAGCTTCTATTGCTGTGGCGGCACCATTAAACTGGCGGGCGCCGTGGTTGCTTACCCAAATGCCGTCCATGCCGGCGGCTATGGCTTTGGTGGCGTCTTTGGGGTTCATGATTCCTTTTAGGATTACGGGGCCGTCCCATAGTTTTTTAATTTCGGTGCAATACTCCCAACTGAGTGTGCCGCCGAGGCGGTTGCCAATAAATCCGCTTACAAATTTTAGGCTATTATTATTGGTGTAATGCTCCACGGTTTGGAGGCTAGGGATACCGTTTCGTAATGTGGCAATGCTCCAAGCGGGGTGGGTAGCACCTTCCCAAATCATGCGCGGGGTAATTTTTGGTGGCATGCTCATGCCGGCACGTTTGGTACGCTCGCGCAGGCTAGGCATGGGAATATCGGCTGTGATAACGAGGGTATGAAAACCCGAATCTTTGGCGCGCTGTAAAAGTGATTTTAGTATGTCTTGGTCTTTGGGTGGGTATAATTGAAACCAGCCCATGTCGCCAACTTGTGGGCCTACAATTTCGGGCGTGGAGGTAGCAAGTGTGCTAAGGCAAAATGGAATTTTAAATCGGGCACAGCTAGCTGCTAAAAGTTGTTCTGCTTTGGGCCACATAAGCCCGGTGAGTCCTACGGGTGCTACGCCTATGGGCGCGGCATATTTACGGCCAAATAATGTGGTTTCGGTATTGGCTTGTAGTTCGCCTTTGCAAAACTGCGGTAGGAAGTTTATTTTGTTGAATGCTTCGCGGTTACGGTCTAGCAAAGTTTCGTCGCCGGTGCCGCTTTCCATATACTCCCAACTTACTTTTGGGATTCTACTTTTTGCTTTTTTGGCTAAGTCGCTGATTGCTGGGTAGCGGTCTGTTAGTTTTGCTTTTTGTTTTTCGTAGGACATAATTGCGGTTGCAAATTTAGTTAAGGATAAGAAGTAATTGAATTATACGGATTGTCATTCTGAAAATTCCGACTTCAGGAGGAATTGTTCAGAATCCTCGGCAAGAGCAGTTAGTACACTTCTTTGTCATTCTGAAAAACGTGTAGCTTGCCCCGAACTTGATTCGGGGAAGCTTCGTTTGTTCAGAATCCTCGGGCAGCACTGTTTGTGTTCTTTTTCTGTCGAAGATGCTGAAATAAATTCAGCATGGCAGATGGGCTAGATTCAATTGTTTTAACTTAGCTCAATGTATCGCTATTGGGTTTATATAATGTCTAATCAAAGAGGTACGGTAGTGTACATTGGCATGACCAACAATATTTATACAAGGGCATTGCAGCATAAGGATAAAGTGAATCCTGATTCTTTTAGTGCAAAATATAATTTGAATAAATTGGTTTACTACGAAGAGTTTGGTGATGTGAATCTGGCTATTAAAAGAGAAAAGCAATTGAAGAATTGGCGGAGAGAGTGGAAGGATAATTTAATCAAAGAAAAAAATCCTGAATGGAAAGATTTGTTTGTTGACTTTACGGTTGAGGGGCTTTAGGTTTATTTGAGTCTGTCATTCTGAAAAATTACTCCGTAGGATAATTTGTTCAGAATCCTAGGCGATAACACTTTTTGATTGTGCGCGTTGAAAGCGAGGATGCTGAACAAACGAAGCTGCGCAACGTTTTTTAGCATGACAGGCGTGATAGATTTAGTTTTTTATTCAGGATTTGTCATTCTGAAATTTCATGAGGTTTAGCCTGGCCCGAACTTGATTCGGGGAATGAAATGTTCAGAATCCTCGGCAATATCAGTGTTCGACTACAGGTGCTATCGGCGAGGATGCTGAACAAACGAAGCTGCGCAACGTTTTTCAGCATGACAAGAGGGTTAGATTTAGTTTGAGTCAATATTTTTTTATAAAAAAGTGTTTATTCATTTGTGTTTGACATTTAGAAAAGTCTTACTATTGCAATCGTGTCGCAATAATATGCAAAGAAGAAACACCCATACCAAAGCAGAAATACTTAGCGTGCTAGAAAATGAAAAAGCACCGCTAAGTCATGATATGCTTGCCGAAAAGCTTGAAGCTAGTATTGACCGTGCGACTATTTATAGAGTGCTCAATCGGTTTTATGCCGATGGTAAAGTTCACAAAGTAGTGGGCGATGATGGCAAGCAATATTTTGTGTATTGCGCAGGTTGCGAACATGAACACGAAGGGCACAGTCACAATCATTTTCATTTTAAATGTTTGGGTTGCGGAAGTGTGGAGTGTCTGAAAAAAGAATTTGAAGTCGCCTTACCCAAAGGCTATCGTGCTGAGAATTACAATGCATTTATAACCGGCTATTGTAGTAAATGCTAAAAATAAATCCCATAAATACAAAACATAAACAAAAACTTTCTAAACAATTAAAAACAAAAAACATGAACTACAAATTAAGCATTTTACTAATTATGATTACGGCAATAACTTTTACTGCCTGCAAAAAAGAAGATACCGTGATACCCAATGAGGAAGAAGTTATTACAACTGTCACCTACACTCTCACGCCTGTGGGCGGTGGCGCGGCTGTTGTTTTTTCGTACCAAGATCTTGATGGAGATGGTGGTAATCCGCCCGTTATAACCAACGGCACCTTGGCGGCAAATACAACTTACAATGGCAGATTGGAATTGCTAAACGAGCTTGAGTCTCCTGCGGGCGATATTAGCGCAGAGGTCTTAGCCGAAGGCGATGAACACCAAATCTTTTTTTCCAACACGACTAATGGAGTTTCTATTATTTATAAGGACCAAGATGCTGACGGAAATCCAATAGGATTGACATCAGAATTGACAACTATAGGCACTGCCACAGGCAAGTTGACAATTACGTTACGCCACGAACCTGCAAAAACAGCTGGCGGTGTTGCTGCAGGAGATATTACCAATGCAGGCGGCGAAACCGATATTGAGGTTACTTTTGACCTAGATGTACAGTAGATTTTTTCTATTTTTCTTGCTTCTTGCTACGCCCATTTTTGGTGCAGCACAAACCTGCAATTTATCCATTCAGGGAAATCTGAAAGATCTAGTAAGCGGTGAAAGTTTGCGAGCTGTGAGCGTGTATGTAAAAGAAATTGGCAATGGCGTACGTGCGGATAGCAATGGTTTTTTTGAAATAAAAAATCTTTGCCCAGGCGATTATCATTTGGTATTTAGCCATGTGGGTTGCGAGTCTGTTCAAAAATTTTTATCGCTAAAAAAAGATACTACCATAACCGTGACTATGGAGCACGGACACAAAGTATTAAAAAATGTTTTGGTAAAAGGCGAACGTATCAACCAAAGCACGCAAAGCGAAGACGCCATCGGCCAACAAGAAATTACGGACAACGCGAGCGAAAATTTATCCAACATGCTTGATGACATTGCTGGTGTAAGCAGCTTGCGAAATGGTAATGGGATTGCCAAACCTGTTATACAAGGACTTTACGGGAATAGAGTGAGTATTTTAAACAACGGCATTGCACAAAGCGGGCAACAATGGGGCAACGACCACAGCCCCGAAATTGACCCTTTGGTAGCCAATAAAATCACCGTGATAAAAGGCGTAAGTGCGTTACAATATCCGGGTACAAATTTGGGGGGCGTAATTTTAGTAGAGCCAAACAGAATAAATAATGAGCCACACTTGCATGGGCGAAGCACTTATTTTTACGAAACGAACGGTCGCGCGCATGGATTAAATTTGGAGCTACAACAGTATAATAAAACGCTCGCTTGGAAGGTAAACGGAACCTTGAAAAAAAGTGGCGAT
>JBBSPP010000339.1:0-3978 GCA_038258625.1 Chitinophagales bacterium | reverse complement strand
TTTGTGCAAATTGTTTAAGACTTGAATTTTTAGGTGAAAACTGAACCACTAATTAATGATATAAAAGAAGCTAAACAGTTAATCATTCATACCTTTTGGCTGGCTTCCAACTTTATGCTCTATCAAAAGTCTGTAGATTCATCATTGCTTATTTTTCAGATACTATCCTTGAGTATAAACTTTAACTCTCTAAGCTAGTCCTAAGCATTTCTAATAATCCTACATTTACCCGTCAATAAAAAAAAGCATGAAAGATTTACTAAAAACCAACATTGGTCGCCTACGCATCATCGCTTTTCTGGAGGGTATTTCGCTGCTCATGTTATTTTTTATTACCATGCCTTTGAAGTATTTATTTGACAATCCAACCCTCACTCCTCCTGTTGGTTATGCGCATGGTTTTTTGTTTATACTTTATGTAATATTTACTTATATAGTGAGCAAAGAATACAACTGGAAACATACTCAAACAACATGGAAAGTTCTGCTCGCAAGCTTTATTCCCTTTGGTACTTTTTACATTGATAAAACGATTTTGAGTAAAATGAGCTAGTTTATCGTTGATTTAAAAACATTTTATATTTTTACGTCTCACAAAAAATATAATTATTATGAGCGCAAATCACATTCCAAAAGGTGCAAATTCTATTAATCCATACCTCACAGTAAAAGGTTGCGAAGCCGCCATTGATTTTTATATAAAAGCATTTGGAGCTACAGAAAAGTATCGGTTAACAATGCCTGACGGATCGATAGGCCATGCCGAATTAGTCATTGAAAATTCGCTACTTATGATTAGCGAAGAAAATAAAGAGTGGGGCAACCTAAGCCCATTAACCATTGGCGGCAATCCAGTCTTGCTTTCTTTGTATGTAAAAGATGTAGATGCGGTTTATCAGCAGGCCATTGTAGCCGGCGCAACTGCATCAAAAGGAATGGATGTAAAAGATGAATTTTACGGCGACCGAGCTGGAAGACTAACCGATCCTTTCGGCCACTCCTGGATGATAGCCACGCACAAACAAGAAGTTAGCCCCGAAGAAATGCAAAAAAGAATGGACGAAATGATGAAGAAATAAATCTTGCTAAGGGTGGTTGGGCTGCTGATTTCGCGTAAAAGGGTTCATATGTTTATTTTTATAAGCGTGCACATTAATAGCTACAAAAAGGATTACTGCCCAAGCAATAGCTGCCCATTGCAAAACAGGAATTTCACCCCAATGCCGCACTGCAATTGCCACCAAAGCCCAACTGCCAACTAGGGCAAACTCGCGCATATTGCGGTTAAAAATCATAAATAAATTTACCAAGCCAGCTACGCAAATCATAACAACCGTCCACTGAATTTCCGTAAGGCCACCAGACCAATTATTTTTTGCCAAATAAGCCGCCACATTTGCTATTGCGGCAACGGTTATCCAACCACTGTAGATACATATAGGCCACCAAACTGTAACTATTACTTTCACATGCGCATCCCAGCATTCCATATTTAAGCGCACTACGGTTACTAAAAGTGAAGATAGTATTACAAACATAATCACTACACTCATGCCTGTTTGTTCATTGAGCCAAAACCATAACCATGCCCCGTTTCCAATATTAGCAATGGCCAACCAAGGGCCTATTTGCAAAATACTATCGCTGTTTTTTCCGCCCCAGAAAGCAAGTTTTATTTGACTAAATGCCAATACAACTAGCCCCAAAAATATGACGCCCCAAATGGCAAAAGCATAACCTGCCGGCGTGAAAAAATTTGCGTATTCATCGCTTAGCTCGCCAACAGTTTTCCCTCCTATGTTACCCGTATTGGAATAGTAATTCCAAAAAATAACAGTAAGAATAATTACGGTATTTAAAACTGCATAGAATTTTTTCATTCGTCAAAAATAATGGAAATTGTAAAACTCCATTATAATAGTTAGATTTCGTGCTTATAAAAGTCCTACAATATTTTTGAGGAAAAATTAGCCTACAACCCAGCCAACAAATCATTCTGAAACTTTAGACCATCGCTTAATCTGCGCTTATCCAACCGGCCATTTTCTACCATGGCCCAAAGTATAAATTCCAGGAAAAAATTTCTATCAGCTTCCTCAGCATCTTCTTGGTATTTATCCAAAATTTCATGCAATGGCGCAACTTTATTTATCTCTACGTTATAAGCTTTTTCGGGCATGTCAAAAGAAATATGCAACATCGGATTTTCTACAAACCATTGTGCCAATGCTTCAAACTCGCCATACTCGCCTTCTTTTGCCAGCTTTCGTATGGGTGTAAATTCTGTGGCAAACAATGTTTTTATAGCATCGCCCAAAAGAATCAACGCCACATTCTCCGTACCTTCTTGCTCGCCCTCATAAACAAGCTCCACCTTACCTGTAATGGCCGGAATAATTCCCTGAAAATCAGTCAAGCGAACCGTTCCCGTTTCCTCATTATTTTTGAGCATCCGCAAATGTGCGGTACTCAACAAATTTTCATAAGTAGTAATACTCATGCGCGCTGATACACCACTTTTGGCATCAATATAATCGCTTTGGCGCGCTTCAATCACAATTTGTTCTAGCAGGGTTTTGGCAAATTCAGGTACATGAATTGCGGCTTTTATTTCAGGATTTATTTTTGCTTCTTGCTCGGTAATTGTTTTTGCTATGTCCATACTTTTTGGGTAATGCGTAATTATCTGCGAGCCAATCCGATCTTTCAAAGGGGTTACAATGCTACCTCGATTGGTATAATCTTCTGGGTTGGCAGTAAATACAAACTGCATATCCAACGGCATCCGAATTTGAAATCCACGAATCTGCACATCGCCTTCTTGCAAAATATTAAACAGCGCAACTTGTATGCGCGCTTGCAAATCGGGCAATTCATTTATCACAAAAATGCATCGGTTGGCGCGCGGAATCATACCATAGTGAATCGCCAATTCGTTGTCGTAACTCAGTTTTAAATTAGCCGCTTTTATGGGGTCAATATCGCCAATCAAATCGGCCACAGTCACATCGGGCGTGGCTAGTTTTTCAAAAAAACGATTGCTGCGATGCACCCAATCAATTGGTGTAGCATCTCCATTTTCGCTTACCAAGTCAACCGCCATTTTTGAGATTGGCATCAACGGGTCATCATTAATTTGTGAGCCTGCCACAATCGGAATATACTCATCGAGCAAAGCCACCAATGAGCGTGCAATTTTTGTTTTTGCCTGACCACGAAGTCCCAATAAATTTATATTATGCTTGGCCAAAATGGCTCGCTGCAATTGCGGAATTACCGTATGCTCGTACCCATGAATATCTTCAAACAGCGTGGTACCATCCTGTATTTTTTTTATCAGGTTAGTGCGCAGTTCATCTTTAATAGAAGCTGATTTGTACCCTGCCTTCTTTAAATCTTTAAGTGTTTTTATGTTATCTGTGTTCATTATCTTACTCTTTTAATTCTATTTTTTTCGTAGTCTCTAAATATCATTTCACCCAAGCCTTTTAATCCAGTGAAAAAAGCTTTTCCCTGATTTTCCATCGTGAATTGATCTACAAATTGCATGAGGTATGAATCGCGGGCAATCATAAAAGTGGTAATAGGAATTTGCAATTTCCGTGCTTGGCGCGCCATGTTGTAACACTTAGAAACAATCTCAGGGTCTAGCCCATTACTATTTTTATAATACTCCCCGCTTGGTAATTTCAAGCAACTTGGCTTGCCATCCGTTATCATAAATATTTGTTTGTTCGTTTGTTTTTTGCGTCGCAAAATATCCATGGCCAACTGCAAACCCGCCACTGTGTTTGTATAATACGGCCCAACATTTAAGTAGGCCAGCTCACTTAATTTTATAGGCCACGCATCATTCCCAAAAACGATAATATCTAAACTATCTTTTGGGTAGCGCGTTCTTATTAATTCGGCCAGTGCCATGGCTACTTTTTTTGCCGGTGTAATTCTATCCTCGCCATACAAAATCATACTATGGCT
>JBBSPP010000338.1:0-4000 GCA_038258625.1 Chitinophagales bacterium | reverse complement strand
TTGGCCTTCCCAGTTACGATTCGCGAAAGCGCGCCTTTCAAACGTCGAGAGTTGCAAATATTTTTAGAGAAAAGAAACATTATGACACGCACCGTTTTCACTGGAAATATTTTGAGGCAGCCCGGTTTTAAAAATATAGCGCACAAAGCATCAGCAGGTGGTTATGCCGAATCTGACAAAGTAATGAAAGGCGGCATGCTCGTAGCTTGCCACCACGGTTTGGGTGCAGCACAAATTGCCCATATGAAAGAAAGTGTGGAAATTTTCATGACAGAAAATTGCTAAGTGAATATCCTTTTGGAAAAATATTATGTCCTTATATATGCCCTAGTAGTTTTTACTGGGGCGTTTTTTATGCATTGGTTTTTACGCTCTTCGATCAACCGGATTATAAAACGGTTGGACGATAAAGGACACCAAACCACTAAGATAAGTTTCATAAAAAATTCATTGGGATTCATCCTTTACACCATCGCTATCGTGTTGGTTTTTATGGCTATCCCAAAGCTAAAAGCGCTGGGTGGTTCGTTACTTGCGGGTGCGGGAATTTTGGCTGCGATTATTGGTTTTGCATCACAAGCAGCCTTTTCAAATATTATCAGCGGAATTTTTATTATCGTTTTTAAGCCATTTCAAATTGACGATATTATAGAAATTGATGGCGGGCTAAAAGGAATTGTTAGGGATATAACGTTCCGGCATACGGTAATTAAAGATTTTGAAAACCGGCGCATTGTAATTCCAAATTCTAAAATTGCCGAAGCTACAATTATTAATAGCTCTCTCGATGAAGAAAAAATTAGGAAGCGGTTAAATTTTATCATCAGCTACGAAAGCGATGTTGACCTTGCTCGAAAAATTATCAGAGAAGTGTGCGAAGCCCACCCTCTCTGTATTGACAACACAGAACAAGAAGCTGCGCAAGAAGGCTTAGAAAGTGTTCCTCAAGTGCTAGTACTCATGACGGCTTGGCAAGAGTCTTCCATTAATATGCGCGCCTGGGTTTGGACTTCCAACTATTCTGATTCGTTCCGTTTAGAGTGCGATGTTTTGGAAGAAGTAAAAAAACGGTTTCAAGCTGAGGGGGTTATTATTCCTTATCCGCAAGTGCGCGTTCATCAATAACTTTTTTATCCGTCGTTTTTTTGTTTAAAAACTTTAGGTTATTTTTCTAAAAAATAATTGATGTACCCAAAAATACTTCTACCCATATTCTTACTCACTCCTATTTTTACTTTAGCACAAGTAAAAGACTCCACAGAATTTGCCGGACAAAAAAATCCCTGGATACAAATTCTGGATTTGAACTATGACAATGTAGAAACTATTGAAACCGCCGTAAGCGAGAGATTATCAGAAGGTACTACTTCCAAATTATTTGTCTTTGCCAAAAATAATGAAGTGCGCTACTTCAACATTTTTACACCCGATAAAAACTCGAACCGCTCACGGAGCATTAAGGAAAAAAAAATGAATAGTAATACCGAAAAATATTACTTACACTTGCTAAAAGAAGTTCGTCAAAATAATTTTTTTGACTTGGTGTCCGATTCTTTAAATATTACCAATGATGGGCAACGGATTGTAAAAATAAAAAGCGGCAAAACATTTCGGCTACGTTACATTGGTTACGATTACTACAAAGATTATAATACTTACGCGCCAGAGCGTTACATTCAAAACCGTATTCCCGGTTGGCAGCAACGTCAAAAAATGCTGAACTTAATTGCCAGTTTTAATAAAGAAGTGAGTTGGTAAAAATGGTAATTTCACAATCAAAAGATGTAGATAAAAAATTTGCATCTTACCCAAAAGAGATAAAATGTAAAATGGATTTTCTGAGAAAAGTAGTGTTGCAAACTGCCGAAGAAATAGGCATAGAAAAAATAGAAGAAACATTAAAGTGGGGCGAACCAAGCTACATTACAAAGCAAGGCAGTACCCTCCGCATGGATTGGAAACCAAAAAATCCTGAGCAGTACGCCATGTATTTTAAATGCACCAGCAAATTGGTAGTTAGTTTCAGAGAAATATTTGGAGACATCTTTCAGTATGAAAATAACAGAGCCATTGTTTTTCAATTAGATGATAGTATTCCCATAACCGAATTAAAAAAATGTATAGCCGCCACTTTAAAATATCATAGCGTAAAACAGCTACCCTTTCTAGGTTTATAAGTTGGTAAAAAATCTGTTTCTGTTTTCTACATTTAAAAACTATCTTTCGACAAAATTTATAATTTGAGTTTAAGCAAAATCTGGAGTTGGTTTATCATTGTAGCATTCACAGTCGCGATTGCAAATTTTATTTTTAACCCCAACGAAAAACAAATTTTTGCCCAAATGGTTACGGGTACCGCCGGTGATACGATTCATGTAAACACCATAGATAATTTTACCTTTACACAAGCCAATCAAGCTCTGATAGATTCAGGTTTTGTGGTCAGCCAAGGTAGTTATAACTACCAATCTGTTGATGGAAAAATCAACGTTTACAAAGTACCAAAGTCTGACGGTATGATTGGCATTTCTGAAACTGCCGTAAAAATAAGTTTGGGTTTAATCGGGATAATGGCACTTTTTATGGGCCTAATGTCCATTGCCGAAAAAGCAGGTGGCATCCGCTTCCTAAGCCGAATTATTGGGCCATTTTTTACAAAACTTTTTCCGGGCGTGCCCGAAGGCCATCCGTCTATCGGTCACATGATGATGAATTTTTCGGCCAATCTTTTGGGCTTGGATAATGCCGCTACGCCCTTTGGATTAAAAGCCATGCAAAGCCTACAAGAGCTAAACCCCAGTGATACTGTAGCCTCTGATGCGCAGGTGATGTTTTTGGCACTCCATGCTTCGGGCCTTACGCTCATACCCGTTAGTATAATTGCCATCCGATCTTCTATGGGCGCTAGCGATCCTACAGATATTTTTATACCTTGCATGATTGCCACTTTTGTGGCTACCATGACTTCAATGCTCATTGTATCTTTCAAGCAAAAAATAAATGTGCTGCAAAAAACTATTCTTGCCTGGGTACTGGGCATTAGTATTTTTCTGGCAGCTTTTGTAACTTTTTTGGTTAGCTTGGAAAAAACGGTATTGCAAAATTTTAGCAGCACGCTGAGTAATTTTTTAATTCTCGCCATTTTTTCTGTCATTATAATTGTAGCCGCACTCTATAAAAAAATAGAAGTTTTTGATTCTTTTATAGATGGCGCAAAAGATGGTTTTAATGTAGCGGTAAAAATTATTCCATACCTCGTAGGCATTTTGGTATCCATCAGTTTGCTGCGCACAAGTGGCGTTTTCGAAATCGTAATGGACGGTTTGCGTTTTGTATTTTCTCCTTTGCCAGATACGCGATTTGTAGATGCGTTACCAACTGCTTTAATAAAACCACTTAGTGGCAGCGGCGCACGTGGTATGATGGTCGATGCTATGAATACATTTGGCCCCGATAATTTTGTCGGCAAACTTTCCGGCGTATTGCAGGGCACGAGTGACACCACGTTTTACGTCATTGCTGTTTATTTTGGCGCAGTAGGTATTAAAAATACTCGCTATGCAATTGGAGCTATGTTACTCGCGGATTTGGCGGGAATTATTACTTCTATATTATTGGCTTATTTGTTTTTTGGATAAATAATGCACTGTGCAGTTTGTGCAAGCTAGCTTATTATCTAAAATAATACCTCTTGATAAAAACTGCTAATTACATAAATCAATATACCTGAAACAACTGCAGCACCGATCACAATGCCAATTATACTTTTCTTTTTTTGGCTGTAATGTTCCAACCCAAAATACAACACATTTAATCCCCATACTAATGCCGTAAGCCTCAGTAGGTTGACAATAATTGGTATTTTTATAGCACTTGCTGCTAATACAACATTAAGTATTCCAATTACGAACATGCATGCCGAAAATGGCACAACAGCATAAACAAATAATACAAATAAGCGTGAGAGCGAAATTTTTATTCTGTCCATTTTTAGAATAAC
>JBBSPP010000337.1:0-4001 GCA_038258625.1 Chitinophagales bacterium | reverse complement strand
GTACTTGTTTGCAAACTGCCTGTTGTACCTGCGCTACAACTAACATTATTTATGGTAGCATTTCCCCATTGGAGTGCTGATGGTTCTGAAATTACAGTTGTGCTAGTTACCGAACAACTCGTAGCATCAGATACAGTAATTGTATAAATACTTGCTGATAAATTGGTAAAAAACCCAGTGGCATTGGTTACATTATTTGGCAAAATACTATAGCTCAATGGAGCAACTCCCCCACTTGTTAATACTTGAAAACTGCCGCTTGAATCGCCATTACAAATCACGGCATTTACTGTAACACTGTTAATACTTGGCGCATTAGGCGGTGCCACATTTGCCACCGCGCTTATTGTACAACCATTGGCATCTATTACTGTTACTATATAATTTCCATTTCCCAAATTAGAAAAAATATTAGATGGCTGATTAGCGCCACCAAGATTGTACTGATAAGATGTTGTACCGCCGGTAGCATTTACCGTAACACTCCCATCATTGCCCGGCACACAACTTGGCGGCACCACTACAAGGTTGATGAGTTGCAAAGCCGAGGGTTCAGCAATAGTTACAATACTGCTCAGCGTACAATTATTTGCATCTGTCGCTGTGATTGTATAATTGCCCTGGGTCAGTCCAGTAAAAATACCTGTTGTATTATTTTGATTTCCTGGTTGCAAATTATAGCTTTTAGGATTGATGCCACCCGTTGCTGTCAGGGTTACACTTCCATTGTTTCCTCCATTACAACTTACGTTTGTTAGTTGCACTGCGGTCCATTGCATCAAGGCTGGTTGGGTAATTGTAACCGAAGTGCTCGTAGTACAATTGCTCGCATCAACCGCAGATATTATATACGTGTTGGGTGCGAGGTTGGCAAAAGCACCTGTGCTGTTTGAAAAATTGCCAGGATTTAGCGTAAAAATATATGGACCGGTGCCGCCATTTAGTAGCATTTGTACACTCCCATCACCCGCTCCATTACAACTTACATTATTTACCACACTATTTGCCCAAGTAAAAGGCGCCGGCGAGGTGATTACAGCACCACTACCTACTGTACAATTTGATGCATCAATTACACTTATGGTATAAATCCCCGCTGCTAAGTTGTTGAACGATCCTGTAGAATTTGTGACACTGCCCGGCGTTAACACAAAACTGAAGGGCGACACTCCCCCAGCCACTGTTGCTTGTAAACTCCCATTTGAATCACCCTGACAAATAACCCCAGTGCTTACAATATTTGCAATAGCTGGGGAATTGGGCGGCACTAAATTTACAAGTGCCGATGTAGTACATCCATTGGCATCAGTAACAGTAATTGGGTACAAGCTGGCTGGCAAATTTGTAAAAACCGAACCACTTTGATTAGACCCACCAATGCTATACAAAATAGCTGGGGTACCACCGCTAACAAAAATGCTTATTCCACCATCATTACCTGGCACACAACTTGGCTGCGTAATGTTGAGATTTATAATTTGCAGCAAAGCTGGCGCCGTTAAATTAATAGTAGAATTAGTAATACAAGCATTCGCATCAGTAACGGTTATAGTATAAAGGCCTTGGGGCAATCCAGCAAATGCGCCCGTGGCGTTGGTAACATTTCCTGGTTGCAAATTATATATAATAGCACCTGTGCCCCCATTCGCTAAAATTGTAATACTCCCGTTCATACCACCTTGGCATGTTGGATTAATTATTTGAGGCACTCCTAATTGTAAAGCAGTTGGCTGAGTTATATTAATCGTTGTATTTATAGAACAATTATTTGCATCGGTAGCAGTTATGCTAAAAGTACCTGGCAGTAAGTTAGAAAAAATTCCAGAGGTATTAGTCACATTTCCTGGGTTTAAAAGATAGGTGATAATGCCCGTGCCGCCAAGCGTGTTCACTTGTACACTACCATTTCCTGCACCAAAACAATCTACATTTATATGCGATACTGCACTCCAAACCAAGGCGGCAGGGCTAGCCACCGTAGCCGTTGTACTAGCCGAACAATTAACAGCATCCGTCACCGTGATGGTATAATTGCCAGCGGCCAAATTAATAAATTGTCCAGTACTATTCGTATTATTGGTAGGTTGCAAATTAAAGCTCAACGGCGCAGTGCCTCCGCTTGAACTCACAGTAAATCCGCCATTCGCTCCGCCATTGCAACTTACTGCCGATGTAATTACATTGGTAATATTAGGCGCATTGGCTGGCGTGATATTTACCACAGTGGTAGCTGTGCATCCATTTGCATCCGTCACCGTAACAGTATAAATACCACTTCCCACATTGGCAAACGAATTACTGTTTTGATTTGGTCCGCCTACGGAATACTGATAATTAAGTGTACCTCCGATTGCCGTTATCAATATACTGCCATCATTGCCTGGCACACAAGTTGCCGAAACATTAGTGGCATTTGCAATTTGTAACACAGGAATTGGCGAAATTGTTACAGCAGTAGTGGCCGTGCATCCGCCCGCGTCAATTACTGTAATCGTATAATTGCCAGCAGCGAGGTTAGCAAACGTTCCAGTAGCATTCGTAATATTTCCTGGTGATAGCGTATAACTTACGGCGCCGTTCGCGCTGACAACGGTTGTAGAATCAATTTTGCCTAATCCATTGCAAGTAAAAGCAGGTTGAAAAACCGCAGCAATTTGTAACGAATCACACACCCCAGTTATAATTACCGGCGTGCGAATAATGCAAGTAGTAGCGCCCAATGCACAGCAAGAAGCATACAACGTATCGCCCACCGGACATGCCGAGCCAGCAGGGTCATACGTGAAAGGACTGCCCGTACCTAGCAATGTACCACCTACCGAATCTGTCCACCAACTAATGGTATTATTATTGCCACAGCCTCCACTTAAATCCACAGTATAGTTTGGCACATTTACCCCTACACACGATTTATTAATTTGCGAAAAACTAAACGGGGAAGAAATAACTGGCAAGCAGGGCGTGGTATTTACCGTAAAATTGATGGCACCTTGTATAGCACTATTTGTACTCCAACATCCGGTAGCACCATCAGATGTACCAGTAAGTACAAAGGTTTCACTACTGCCCGTAAGTTTTGTATTGCAAAAAGTTATATCAAAAAAGAATGAAAATGGCGTGGCGCAATTCAGACTCACATCGCCAAAATTATTGCACGGCATATTATCATTAGGCAGCACCACACCACAGCAAGCATTGCCGCCCGTTCCATCAAAATAAAAACCTGGACCTGCCATAATGCCGCTTGGGCAACCACCAGTGCAGCCTATATTATTTGTAATAAACCCCGGTGGTAAATTAATACCCGACAATGTGTAGCCAGCATTGGCAGGAAAAAACAATCCATGCAGCCACTCAGCGCCCGGTGATTGATCCCAACTTACATTGCTAATATTGACGCGCAATGTAGTAGTGCCGCAAGGGTCGATACAAGTAAGATTGCCATTTTGAATACTTACGCCCGTACCCGCCACCAAACTCAGCGTAACTGTGGGTGTATTGCTACTGCCCGCGCAAGAATTAAATCTGCCCGTTACTGCCACATTTTGCACATTCACAGTTTGCGCTGTGCTAAAAAAGCCAAGGCACAAAAAAGACAATATGAAAAAGACGCTTTTACTCATGCCCCGATGCTTTTAATTGTTGAAGAACTTTTTTCTGATTAGTAATGATAGATTTGGGTAGGCTGCTCTTATCATGCGCCCAAAGGGTAATTAAATAATCGCTGTAATCAATTCTATTTTGAACGTCTAAATTTTCATTGAAAATTACTTTTATATGAATCAAGTTTTTATGAATAATTCTGTAATCATAGTCGTTGGTAATTGCATATTCTCTAGCATTTTTCAACATCGAATCCGTCAAATTTTCTCCGTAACTCATCCGTACCATCTCTGCCTTTTGCTCGTATGACAATAAATTTTGAGCAGAACTAGTAGTACAAATGAACACGAGTAACAACGCAGGTAGTAGACTTTTCAGCATAAAAATTTTTTCTCGTT
>JBBSPP010000336.1:0-4005 GCA_038258625.1 Chitinophagales bacterium | reverse complement strand
AATATAAGAAACTAGACATCCCTTTTAAAAATAGTGTAAATTTGAACTATGGAAGTAAACGAACCACCAATATCAGATTACGGGCAGTTGGATTTATCTCAAACCTACACCTATCTCCAATATTACAATTGGAAAATAAAGGAGCGTATTGAATTAATTAAGGGGAAAATTTTTAAAATGTCACCTGCACCCGATGTTGTACATCAAAAAATATCGGCCCGATTACATATACTGATGAATAACTATTTTGAAAATCATAGTTGCGAATTATATTATGCCCCTATTGATGTACGACTACCAATACCCAAAAAAGAGAACCCCGATACAGTAGTGCAACCCGACCTAAGCGTAATTTGCGATGCTACGGAACTTGACGAAAAAGGCTGCAACGGAGTACCTGATTTAATAGTAGAAATATTATCAAAAGGGAATTCTAACCACGACCTAAAAACAAAGTTTGACTTATACGAAGAAGTAGGTCTGCCAGAATATTGGATTTTAAATCCTTGGGATAAAACGATTTTTATTTACTCCTTGCAAAACGGAAAATACATTGGCTCAAAACCGTATGTAGAAGACGACACTTTTGCGCAGAGCGTTTTGTTCCCTGATTTTTCTGTTTGTTTGGGGGAGGTTTTTAAGGGGGTGGAGTAAATAAGGTTACTTTGTTTTTTAAGTTTACATCTTGAGGAGCCAAATTGGCACCTCAAGATTTTGTACTATTTATGGAGTATCGCATATTACTGAATTATCATTGTGGTAGCTTAATCCAATAAATTTGAAACCGAATTATTACCTTCACGAAATAATGGCAAATGAAATACAACTAAGCGATGATTATTTGCACAGCAGGATTATTACCATCCGAGGCATGCGGGTAATGATTGATAGAGATTTAGCCGAACTGTATGGTGTGGAAACCAAGCGACTGAATGAGCAAGTAAAGCGTAATAAAAAACGTTTTCCTATTGATTTTATGTTCCAACTTACCACTGAGGAAAAAGAAGAGGTGGTCGCAAATTGCGACCACCTCAATAATTTGAAATTCTCACCTAATTTGCCCTACGCGTTTACAGAACATGGCGCGGTAATGCTAGCAAGTGTTTTGAATAGTGACCGAGCAATTGCTGTGAATGTAAGAATTGTAAAAATGTTTAATGCCATGCGGCAAGTAGTACAGCAGAACCAAGACATTCTTTTAAAGCTAGAAAAAATTGATAAAAAGCTTTTGAACATTGGGCACGATGTAAAAATGCACGACGACGAGATTGAAACAATTTTTACCTTAATTGACGAATTGCGAGATGCCAAAAAAGAATTGCTACCTAGAAATCCTATTGGGTTTAAAACCAAGAATAGTAAGGGGAACTAGGCTAGTAGTAAAAAGGACTCATAAAATTTGAAAGCTTATTAACCAGCCAAATTAATGTCTTAAGGCGAACACTCATAATCATACAAAACTTTCAACGCCTCTTCGTCTTCGCCATCTTTTGCTAACTGTTCTATGTATTTTACCAAGCCAGGGTCTGTCCATATTGTCCAGCCGGCGTAGGGGGCAGCAATACTTTGGCTAAACTTTCCCATTACTATATTCCAATGCACACCAAAAGACCAAGTGTGTAATTTGGGTCGGTTGAACCTTGGGTTATGACGTTTTATTATGTGGTCAATGGTTCCTTTTGCCCTAAAGTGTGTTTCGCTTATTTCATATTTGTTGATGGTGGTGATGGCAATAAAACGCTCGCGATAAATAATTGTATTCTCAAATAAATTATCCATTTCGTTTGCATCCATTGCTGGTATTATTTTGTCCCCTTCAAAACTATCTTAGCCTTCTCCGTATCATATTCATAATTAACAATATTGCCATTCATTATCAGAGTAATTGCTTCTTCAATTACTTTATAAGGAACTACAAACCATTCTCTAGGATTGAGGCGCTGGCCTTTATCATTAAACAAATCAATATCTAAACAAGCCTCTGCAAAAAAGCGATGTAATAAAAGTTCTAGGCTATCGGCATTGCGATTGTAACAAGCGTAGGTCACGATTTTTTTTACATCAGCAAAAAGGTAAGTTGCTTCCTTTGATGCATTTTTTATTCTTTGGTCAATGGGTGTATTAGTAAAACCTATTTTGTGCAAATCTTTGTAGGAGGCTAAGGCTGGATTTTTAGATAAAGATTTTAGAATATACACCCATCCTGTTTGTTGGTCTTCTTCCTTTAATAATCCAGCATTCACAAATAGTTCTTGATTCAAATTCTCTTTGGATTGTGTTACTAATTTGCCACTTTTTTGAATTTGCTTTCCTAAAGAGCGGTATAGCATATTACTGGAAGTTCCGTTCTCAAATATTGTATTTGTTCGACCTTCAATTCGAACTCTATTTCCTGATTTCTGCTCCCACTCTTCTCGGCTCAAATCGGCAGATTCTAAAAGTAGAAGCACGCCGTCAATTACATAATAATTTCCTACGATTAAATTCTTCTCTATATTTTTAAATGCTTTTAATTTCCTTTTTCCCTCTTTTATTTCTTGATGCACTTGAATAAACATTGCTTCATACTTAGCAAAGTCTTTTTCTTCCATTGGTTTACGCTGTGCTACAAAATCTGTTTCTTGCCTATCTTCTTGTTTTGGAGTGTGATTAAATTTAAAAATTGATAAATCTTTATCTGTATCTAACAGTTCATCGTCTTCGTTTAGAATGTCATCTAAGTTAGGAGCGTCCATTTCTACATGGCCTAAAAGATTGTGCCTATCAAATGGTTTTGCTATTTTCTTTTGCGTTTCATTTTGACGAAAATTTTTCAACTTAGCCAATAAATTATATTCCGACATACTTGATGAGCTTGGCTCTCTAACGTTTTTGTCGTAGAATAAATTAATTTCTTCAAAAGAATCTATCAGTCTATCCTCTTCCGTTTTTACAGTAGTTGCTTTTGCTTTGGAGTCTAAAAGCCCAAAGTCATCATCATTAAAGATGTCGTCCAATGTTGGTTTTTTCTTACTCATTCAGCATCTTTTTTCGTTTTAACTCTCTTAGAAAAACTAAGGCTTCTGCCATTCTTTTTTCTTTGCTATTAAAGGATTGCAGATTGGGCGCTTCGCCCGTTTTTTCTTTATACTCTTTTATTTTGGGCCACAGCATAATTGCTTCTTCCTCTGTCATATCAATTTTGATAGACTGAATGTGGTCGTCAATTAATCTTAGCACTTGGCTGGTTACCGATTTTGATAATATTTCAAATGCTTTTTGAAAGGGATTTACTTTATCAATCAAATCAATATGAATATCCTCAATATTCACAAAGCTTCCCGCCATACGAATAAAGCGTTTGTCGCCTTGCTGTTCTATTGTTCCGTTTTTAATTACTGAATCTATCACAACGTGTTGGCGCACTGCTTCTACATCTTCGTCGCTCAAATCGGGATAGACTTCTCTTATAATTTTGGGTATCAATATATTATTTATCACCTCTGGCTCTACATTGCCGGGCATGGCTTTGAGCATTTGATTATCCTGCAAAATTTTTGCTTTTAAATCATTCAAATCTGTTTCGATAATATCTTTTGCTCGTTGAGACGTTGGTAATTTAAAACCTCTAATTTTTATTGTTTCGGTGCCATCGTCTGGGTCATTGTCATCATCATCGTCGTCATCATCCTTTTTTAGTTTGAATTTAAAGTATGGTGCAAGCACTTGTTCCATAAGCAGAGAAGCGGTAATTGCTTTCAGCATATTATTTACTGATAGTTTTACTTCATCATTTTCTGCATCGGGCTCGGCTATTAAATTGGTGAACTGTGCGTGCGACTTATTATTACTATCCCTTGTAGCTCTGCCTATAATCTGAATAATTTCTGTGAGCGAACCTCTATAACCAATTGTCAGCGCGTGTTCGCAATATGGCCAATCAAAACCTTCCTTAGCCATACCCAAGGCTATTATAATATCTATATCATCGGCCGAATTCATTTGGCGTAGGTAGTCGCTTATTTT
>JBBSPP010000335.1:0-4011 GCA_038258625.1 Chitinophagales bacterium | reverse complement strand
GAATGCGAAGTTCAAAATTCGTAAGGCAAGTGCATTAAAAAAAACAAGACAGTCAAAAAAATTGAAAACCAAAAAAACTTACGACCTAAGACTTACTATTTACCAATGAACCGCCCCCTAGGCGCATCACTTTCACGCAGCACAATATCAGAATGTAGGAACTCCGCCGCCGCTGCAGAGTCTTTTACTTTGGTGGCACTTCGGGGTATCATTTCTTTTTCAAAAGCGGTTAATACACTTTGGCGTACACCGGATTTTTGCCGGTTGGATAGCGGTCGGCAACCGACGTAAATTGCCCGTGCCAATGCTAATGCATCTAGCAAAGCTTGGTTGGCGCCCTGCCCTTTAAATGGACTCATGGGATGCGCCGCGTCGCCAATTAATGTAACTGCTCCGGCATTCTCCAGCATTCTTGGCGTAAGAATTTCTCGGTCATAAACCGGATAACCAGAAATCATGCTCGCATCGGTTGCAGCTAAAATTTGTGGAATCGGCGCATGCCATTTTGTGCGTTTGCAAGCTTCGGTTTTTAATGCCTCCTCACCTTGCTCGCTTAATTTAATGGCCGCTGTTTCAGCCATCGGAAAACTCAATTGCCACATAACCGCAGTGGCGGAATAGGGCATCATATAAATACGTTCAGTACCATTTGCAGTTTGGAAAACGGTGGCTCCATCTAGCAAATCATTTTCTAACCCTTGGAGATTTTTTAACGGGCAAATGCCTAAAATTACGATGCAGCCAAGATAACGTAAGGGTGTATTTTTTTCATTAATTAAAAAATTGCGCACGGTACTACGAATACCATCGGCGCCTACAATAATATCCGCTTTGGCATGTTTTGTTTTTCCGTTTACTTGAAAAGTCAAGTCAATTCCATGAGGTGTATTTTGTTTAAAATTAATTAATTGGTGTCCCCATTGTACAGCATCATGCCCGCCAAGTTGGTCAAGCAATGCTGCGCGTAAAGACTGCCGCGCTATGTGAATATTTGTTCGTTTCGGTGGTTTTGCATCCGACTGCATCCATTTTCTCATACCCCATTCGCCTATCACTTTTCCGTCAGTGGTATGTACCAAATGCCTTGTGGAAATGATGCCTTCGGTTAAAGAAAAGATTCCTAATTCTTCAATCGCTTTGCTAGCTTGTTGTAAGGTAAGGCCGTACCCCTGCGCGCGCGCATCAAAACTTGCATCGCGCTCATAAATTGTGAATGGAATACCGCGATGCAAACATGCCACCGCCAATGCTACCCCGCCAATGCCGCCACCAATAATGGCAATGTGCGGGTAATTTTTTGTATCCGGACTTGATGGAGTAGCTGCAGAAATTAAGCCCGAACCGTTACAATTTTTGCATGGATATTGATCGGCTTTTGGCGGCACGGGCGGCGTGCCTTTACAGTTTGTTTTTTCAAAATAATTTACCTCTTTTTGATATTGCAGTTTTACTTTTTTGCGTAGGCGTCGGCTTTTTTTGCCACGTCCTTTACAGTTCGGGCAGACGGTATAATTTGTATTTCGCGTGGCTGCGTCTTTCATTTTTTTTATTAAAAATGTTGCTTAGCTAATTTTTTTGAATAGATAAACACACTTTGTTTTTAAATACTTATGGCAAAAATATAGCATTAAAAACAGGAATATTTAAGGCCAAAGATATTGGAGAAATTTGTAGTGGAAATTACAGATAAAAAATGTCTCGAAAAACTATTCGGTGGCGCCGTGGCTTTTGGCTGTTTCTATCCAATGCTCGGCAATTTCTTTTTTGTTGGCGCCAAGACCACTCGCCAAATGCAAAGCTATGGCAATTAGTAGCACAGATGCTTCGTGCAGTTCTTGGATCGTTTGTGTGTTGCCAAATTTTTCTTGTGCTGTTGCAACAAGTAAATGATTGTGTTTTTGTGCAAAAGCAATTGGGTTTTCTGTATCCTGTGAAATTGCTGGTATCATTAAAATGTCTATACATTCTAGACCAATTTTTTTTGCTGTGTCTTCGTGAGATTCGTTTCCTATTTGTCGCCAAGCAGCTAGTGTTTTTTTGTCGCCGCTGGCTGCTAAACCACTCTCTAGCAATAATTGAAAACCTATGTCTGCAATGTTTTGCATGACGATTAAATATTCGTCTTGTGCCGTTTCGAAAAGACTTGCTTCTTGGCCTTTGATATATTCGCCTACGCTTATTTTGGGCAATGCTAAAACTTGGGCGCAGTCTGTTAAGCAAGGAAATTGGTCGCCCTGATAAATGTATTGCGCTTTATCAAATTGTATTTGTCGGCCCAAAGGATATAACCTACACGCCAACGGACGACCATTGTATGCGGTACAGCCAATCTTATCATCGTATTGACTACAAGCGGCTTGCCCTCGCTTATTTGGCGAGCCGTCAAATCGTAATTGGATGCCGCCATGCTCGCAATATTTATCCCGAAACTGCTTGGGCGTACAATTTTTTGCTTTGCTAAATTGAAAAATTTCCCAAGGGTTGAGCATGATTCTTTTACCAAAACAGCATGTGCCCGCGCGAGAGCAAGTAAGGGGGAGAATGCTGTCCGATGTTAGTTGGGTCGTTTGCAATGGTGGTGCTTTGTTGGGTGGGTCCTTTATTATTTACTGGTGTTTATAATTAAGTAATAATACTTCTTAGAAACTTTTTTGTAAACTAAATTTTCAATTCCTATTAAATCTGCAATCATAGCAGCTTTCTTTACATTTTTTGGATTGGCTATTAGTACTAAACTGCTATCGCTTAATTGGTCAATTATAAATAAAGCTTTTGCTTTTCGTTGCCAAAATATTATACCTGTTTGGTAATAACCATCTTTTAAAATCAAAATGTTAGAGTCTTTTTTGAAAGCAAAATCATTACTAATATACCGCCCTGTAGTGTCTACTTTAGTTGTGTAATAAAATTTGTTAGTTGTTGTGCAAGTGTCAGTTTTAAATTCTATAAATCGATTTTTGTTTTCATTATACCAAATGCCATCCAATGTTTGACCAGAGATAAGTTTTGTGCTAAATAATATAAAGACTAATAAAAATTTCATTTTTTAATAAACTACCATTGTTTGGAACATCTATACTAACCTCATTTACAAGGGCAAAGCAATAATCAAGATCAGAGAATTACAAATATTTTTACGAATATAAACATTTGCCATAAATGGAAGGGATATGCACGAATTAGCTTCTTGCCCGCTCAACTGTTTTCAACAAATCAACAACAAGCGAGGCTCGCCAGTTTTTTCAATAGGTGCGCGATGCACGCAGGGCAGAACTTTACTGCCGGGATGGTCAACCGCCAACTTCCATAAGTTGCCAATGCCTAGGTTTGTGTGGCGCGCGTTCGGTTTGGCTTGGTAATGTAAATCAAAAAAATAGTCGCTCAAAAAAGATTCAAAACCTTCGTCTGCGCCGCCATATAATCTCTTGAGTTCGGCGCGGATTTCGGGTACGAGTACTTTTTGTTGGGCTTGCGCATTGGGCAATATTTCGCTTGGCGCGCCGTGGTAAGTACATAAAAAAGTATCAGTCGGAATGGGCGAGCGATCTACATGAAAAGAATAAACATCGGTAGGGAAAAAAGGATAGCTATCATCGCGCTCGAAGCATTTTATCACATTTAGGGTTGGCGATGCGCCTTTTGCTTTCAACATTTTCAGGTCATTTAAAAGTATTTCACGGGCGAGCTGCCCTTCTTCACTCAATTGAAGTTCACGTAGTTGCGCAGGATGCAGTGTCGCTATATTTTCATTTGATGCAAGCTTTTTTACAATCTCAGAAAAATCACCTGCTAATTTCCTTGTCCAACAAATTGCATTCACCATTCCCTGAAAAGGCGTAGCAACAAGCTCTTGAAAATTATTGACAGTTTGAATTTGATTTTCGCTATTTGATGGTGCTTTCATAGTAGTGAATGACAATCTAAAATAATTTTTCTAAATAAGGATTTGATGATGTTTTTTTTTGCAACCAACGCGAATTATAGTTTTTTTTCTTTCTTAGCCTCCGCCGG
>JBBSPP010000334.1:0-4019 GCA_038258625.1 Chitinophagales bacterium | reverse complement strand
TATAAAAAAATATCTTTTAATACTTAATAAAACTAAAAACAAAAATCAACCCGACCTTCGCCCCACCGCGTCTTTGCGGTTAAACCCAGCTTACAAATTTTTCACTGACAAAAAACCAACTTTCATTGATGAACGAACCCCATTGGTATATTAAATTTTGAAAACTGATTTTGATTAAAGACTTTTACTCCATGAAAACAAATGCACACGCCAAGGTGTTGATACAAATATTGATTTGGTTTTTGGCATGGACCATTATGGCGTTCATTATAACAAATGCAACAGACTCGCCAGAGCGTTTTATGCATCATAGCATTCTCAATTTTGTAGGTATGGTGGTTATCATTTCTATAAATATGTATGTGCTGTTGCCCAGGTTGTATTTCAAAAACAACCAATTGCTATTTATTCTCGCGGGTGTTTTGCTTATTTTCCTTACGCAAGAAATTATTTATTGGGAGCAAGCACCTTGGAGCGATTGGACAAGCCGACCAAAAAATTCAGTCCGAAATGCGGAAAATGTAGACAATGCCCGCCGGCAAGCTATGCGATATTTTGCGCGTATGATGCCCTTGCTTGTAGCTTTTTTAGGAAATAGCCTTTGGGTAATATCGGAGTACGCGCGGGTAAAAGAAAAAGAAGTTTTATCTATCGCTAAAGAAAAATTAGAAAGCGATGTAAAGTTTTTGAAGTCGCAAATCAACCCGCACTTTTTGTTCAATGCGCTGAATAATATTTATAGCCTCAGCGTGTTGAAATCTGATAAAACGCCGGATAGCATTCTGTCACTCTCGGATATGCTGCGCTATATGCTGTACGAATCTGACGGCGAAAAAGTAATGCTGCAAAAAGAAATTGATTACATAAATAATTTTGTGCAACTGCATTTATTAAAAGATAGCCGCGGGCTAAATGTAGAACTTGATATGAAGGATTGCAATAGCAACGTAATGATCGCGCCACTTTTATTCATACCGTTTATAGAAAATGCGTTTAAACACAGCCACATAGAAAATTTGGAAAATGGTTTTATAAAAATAAAATTATCGACCGAAGAAAAAACAATCAAACTCTTTATAGAAAATAGTCTAGCAAGCAAATCTTTTAGCAAAGACAAAGTAGGCGGCATTGGACTACAAAATGTAAAAAACCGATTGGAACTTTTATATCCCAACGCACATAATTTAGAAATTAAAAAGGACGATAATACCTACACCGTAAACCTAAGTATAGAAATATGAAATGTATAATAGTTGACGACGAAGAATTAGCCCGCGAATTATTACGCGCTTTTTGCAATAAAATTCCCAAGCTAGAAATTGTAGGCGTGTGCGCCAATGCCGCAGAAGCAAAAGCAGTTTTAGAAAAAGAGCCAATAGATTTGATGCTACTCGATATTCAAATGCCGGGTATGACAGGTATAGAATTATTGCAAGGTTTGGAAACAAAACCATTGGTAATTTTTTCTACCGCTTACTCCGAATTTGCGCAACAAGGTTTTGAGCTTGACGTTACCGATTATTTACTCAAACCTTTTTCTTTCGAACGTTTTCAAAAAGCGATTGATAAAGCACAAGAATGGTACGATTTTTCGCAAGGAAATAATGAAGAGACCGTTACCAAAAGCGATAAGGATTACATCGTAGTAAAGTCTGAGCACAAAGTGTATCGCATTGCGCACAAAGACATTAATTATATTCAAAGCCTGCGCGAGTATGTAGCTTTTTATACTGCGCAGGGAAAAACAATGTCATTAGGCTCATTAAAAAAACTGGAAGACGACTTACCAAGCGATGCGTTTATGCGCGTGCATAAATCGTACATCATTGCCAAAGACAAAGCCAACGCCCTCGAAGGAAATATTATTCATTTAGAGAATGAGCAAATTCCTATTGGGCCTAGTTACAAAGAGGAAGTTTTGAGGGAGTTGTTTTAATTTAAATATATTATCAACTTTTATAACTACGAAACACCAGCATTCAATTCGCGCATAATTTGCGCGAAGAGGCGATACGATTTAATGCGATCGTCCCCATTATAAATATTAGTAACCGCAATCAGTTCGTCAACTTGCGTGGCTTTTATAAAAGCGCTCACTTGTTCTTTTACAGTTTCCTTACTACCAATAAAAGTATATTTAAGCATCTGTTGTACCGCAGGATGTTGGCGTATCTCACGAATTTCATCTGTCATTTCTTCGGGAGCGTGCATTTTACCTCGCTTGCCCATTAGCAGTCCAACAATCATTCTATACAGCGATGTAGAAATGCGTGCTGCCTCTTCGTCTGTATCCGCTACAATGATATTTACACCGGCTAGTGTAAATGGTTTTTCCAATACCGCAGACGGCTGAAATTCTTTACGGTAAATTTCTAACGCAATCATTAAATGTGCCGTGGCAAAATGACTAGCAAAGGCATAGGGCAATCCTTTCTGCGCTGCCAAATGCGCACTGTCTGTACTAGAGCCCAAAATATAAAGTGGTACGTCCACACCTTCGGCAACACTAGCTCGTACTTTTTGTGTAGCGTTGTCTGCCGAAAAGTATTGCTGAATCTTTTGTACTTCATCAGGGAAAGACATGGCAGCCTGGTAAAAATCAGATCGAATGGCCTTGGCGGTTTCTTGGTCGGTACCGGGTGCTCGACCTAGACCCAAATCTATCCGGTTAGGATACAAAATACCCAAGGTACCAAACTGCTCAGCAATAATTAATGGCGAATGGTTCGGCAACATAATTCCGCCCGAACCCACTCGAATACGTTTTGTTTCTTCTGCTATTTTTCCTATTAAAATAGAAGTGGCACTACTGCCTATTGCATCAGAGTTGTGATGCTCTGCCAACCAATAACGAGTATAGCCTTCTTCGTCTGCCGCTTGTGCTAGTGCTACCGAATGATTAAATGTATCGCATAAGGAAACACCATCCGATACAATGGCAAGGTCTAAAATAGAGTAAGCAGTTTGTTTTATTCGCATGAAATGATTTGTGAATTTTACTGAATGTATTCAGTGCTTGGCAAATTTATCTATAGTTCTTATTGAGCTCTTCTAAGCTCCGTTAATAATAATCAAAATTGGGTAAAATAGGCTCAGTGATAGTTATAAAAAAAGCCGCCACGCTATAGCGTGGCGGCTCTGTAAACTATTTTTTAAAAACTCCTACTTAGCATACTGCTTCACCAAGTTAGCGGCCAATTCTTTCATGCTGGCAATACCTACTTCAGGAAGTTTTCCTTTTTTAAATTCGGCTAACAAATCTGCGTGCTTGTTTTCCATTTCTAGCAAAAACTGTGCTTCAAATTCCTTCATTTTATTAACGGGTACTTGGCGTACAAGATTGTTTGTACCCAAGAAGATAATCGCAACTTGTTTCTCTACCGAGAAAGGTTGGAACTGTCCTTGCTTCAAAATTTCTACGTTACGTGCTCCTTTGTCAATTACAGATTTAGTCGCATCATCAAGGTCACCACCAAACTTAGAGAAGGCCTCCATTTCGCGGTAAAGTGCTTGGTCAAGTTTTAGTGTACCTGCTACTTTTTTCATTGATTTAATCTGAGCATTACCACCCACACGACTTACCGAGATACCCACGTTAATTGCCGGACGTACACCCGAGTTAAACAAGTTAGTTTCCAAGAAAATCTGTCCGTCAGTAATCGAAATTACGTTTGTTGGGATATAAGCCGATACGTCACCAGCTTGTGTTTCAATGATAGGCAAAGCCGTCAACGAACCACCACCTTTTACTTTTCCTACCAAGCTTGCTGGCAAATCGTTCATTTGGCTAGCAATTTCGTCATTAGAAATAACTTTTGCAGCACGCTCCAACAAACGAGAGTGAAGATAAAATACATCTCCAGGATACGCCTCACGACCCGGCGGACGACGAAGCAACAACGATACCTCACGGTAAGCAACTGCTTGCTTAGATAAATCATCAAACACAATTAATGCAGGACGACCAGTATCTCTAAAGTACTCACCAATTGAAGCACCTGTCATTGGCGCGTAAAATT
>JBBSPP010000333.1:0-4023 GCA_038258625.1 Chitinophagales bacterium | reverse complement strand
TGCACTTTTATTTTTTTTACTCCGGCTGCCATAAGTGTTTTTCAAAATTCATGATTTGATTATTTTTTACTACAATTCCTTCTTTTTCAAGGAGCTCCTTCATTCGGGAGGGTGTGTCAAAATGCATAAACCCCGTAAGCAATCCCTGCCTATTTACTACTCTATGAGCCGGCACATTTAGTTTCTCACTATTCGCTTTGTTCATTGCCCAGCCTACCATGCGCGGCGAAGAGCCTGCAATTTTTGCTATAAACCCGTATGTTGTAACGTGGCCGTGGGGCACTTGGCGCACAATATCATACACGGCCGCCGTCCAATCATTTTCAACGTTCTTCATTATTTTTTTGTTCGGCAATTAGTTTTTTTCTTTTGAGTTCGTTTGGTACAGCTTTGTAATCGTATGGACAATGCTTACATCCATTACCACAACAATATCCGCGTTGCAAAAGATAATCTGCAGTAAAAACCATGAAGCCTTCGGTGTTCATATAGAACAATTCGTCATCGTCAAATAATGGTTTTTTCTTCATCGGTTTTCTTCTTAGCCGGTATAATAATTTCTGCTTTGGGCAATCGAAAACAAAGATATTGAATCGTGCGATGATCTTCCAAATGCATGCCTTCGTAAAATGTTTTTATGTTCAACGGAAAATCAGGTTCGCCAGTTTCGTACACATTATCTATACGTGTAATCAGTTCGCAATTGTGCAGCTCAATCATTTCGACGGTAAAATCAAAAAGCGGTTTGGAGTCCGTCTTTAAATTAATTTTTGCACCAGGTTTCAATACTTTTTGATACTCTTTTAAAAAGCGACTGTGGGTCAATCTATTTTTTGCTTTCCCATCTTTTAAAAAAGGATCGGGGAAGGTTATCCAAATTTCAGCAACAGATTTTGATAAAAAGTAATTTTCTATTTGTTGAATTTGGGCACGCAAAAAGCCTACATTTTGCACATTTTCCTCCAACGCTTTTTTGGCACCAATGTACATTCTGTTTCCTTTTATGTCTATACCCACAAAATTTTTATCAGGAAAAGCTTTGGCCATATTTACAGCATACTCACCTTTGCCACAGGCAAGCTCCAGCACAATTTCATTCTGATTGCCAAAAAAAATAGCCCACTGCTGCGCCATATTTTCTGGCTTTTCAAACACATTCCGAAATTTTGCAATCTGCGCAAAACGAAATAATTTTTTACCCTTCATTATATTTTTTTTAAAAGATGACAAATGTAATGTCATAGAACTGTAAAAATCGTTTACCTTTATTCCTTAAAATTTTTTACATGAAAAGAAATAGACTTTTATCACTTCTAGCATTATCCTTTGTTAGTCTTATAATTTTACAATCTAACAGCGGTGGTTATCAGAGTGCTATTGTGGCGCCAAGTGCTACGCCTGGTTGCAGCGGAACTAGCTGCCATGCAACAAGTTCTCAAAATCAAGGTGCGTTCAGAATTGAACTTTTTGATACCGCTACTAATACTAAAGTAACAACTTATAAAGCCAATACCTCTTACGAAATTCAGGTGAGTTTGGATAAGTTCAGTGCGAACCCAACTGCGGGTATGCAGTTAACTGTTTTTGATGGTACTAGCAATTCAATCGGCACATTTCCTGGCATACAATCCAACACACACTTGCGCGAAGTGCAAAGCCCCAAAAAATTTATTACTCACTCCAAAAGTGATGTGCTTGACATACGAGTTAGCTCTACCGTGATATGGAAATTATATTGGAAATCACCACTATTGGGTGGCAACCTAATTACAATTTCAGCTTTGGGTAATGATGCAAACGGAGACTTAAATGAGGGTGGTGATTTGATACGCCATGCTACACTCTTAGTACCACAAAATTCTGTAGGCTTAAATGATATTGCCAAAGGAATAGTTGCTATTTATCCGAACCCAACTACTAGTAATTTAACCGTAAAGTTGGATAGTGATAAAGCTAGTAAGATATCCGTTTTTTCAATAACTGGGCAATTGGTAAAACAACTAAATACCAACGGCGACGATATAAAAATGGACGTTTCAACTTTTGCAAATGGTAACTATATAGTGGTGGTTGAGCAAGATGAGAATTTGGCGCGAATGCAGTTTATGAAGTATTAATTTTTTTTTATTAATATGTGTGAAGAAAGAGGCAGAATTATCTGCCTCTTTTTTAATGGGAACATGTAAATTTGCCCATTCTTTCAAGCATTAATTCAGAAGTTAGTAAAAATTTTATCATGAGTTTGACCATAGAACAAATAAATAAAGAGTGTACCGCTGATATGCACAAAGCCATTCAGCATTTAGAGAATGAACTTCAAAAAATCCGCGCGGGTAAAGCGTCGCCTGCAATTTTAGAAGGCATTTTGGTAGATTATTATGGCAATCCTACTCCCATTAATCAGGTAGGAAATGTAGCCGTGGCGGATGCTCGCACACTCACTATTCAGCCTTACGAAAAGAAAAGCTTGGCCGATATTGAGCGAGCAATTATGGGTGCCAATATTGGTCTTACGCCTTCAAATGATGGTGAGCAAATTCGATTATTTATTCCGCCACTCACCGAAGAGCGCCGAAAAGAAATGTCGAAAAAAGTGTATAGCGAAGGTGAAAACGCAAAAGTTTCTATCCGCAATATTCGCCGCGATGCAATGGAAGGCATCAAAAAAATGGAAAAAGAAGGACTCAGCGAAGATGTGGCAAAAGGAGCGAATAAAGATATTCAAGATTTTACGGATAAGTACAGCGCGTCAGTTGACCAACATTGCGAAGCCAAGGAAAAAGAGTTGATGACCGTATAGGTTTTTTGGTATGGACAGCATTCAGCAGTTTCTTGCAGAAAATTGGTTGATTGCCATTTCCACGCCCATATATATTGTGCTGATTGCGGCAGAAGTTATTCTGAGTAATTATCAAAAAAGAAAATTTTATTCTCTAAAAGATTCAGCCATTAACCTTTGGCTAAATATTGCCAATGCCACGCTTGGCTTGGCTTTTAAAGCAACTGCATTATTGATATTTGCTTTTTTGTATCAGTTTAAATTTTTTACATTTTCACCACCGTGGCTTTATTGGACGCTACTTTTTTTCGCCCTAGATTTTTGTTTTTATTGGGAGCATCGCGCTGAGCATTATGTACGCATTTTGTGGGCTGTCCATGTTACGCATCACTCTTCCGAAGAGTTTAATTTAACTACCGGTTTTCGTTCTTCGGTGTTTCGTCCGTTTGTTTCGTTGTGGTTTTTTCTGCCGCTTACATTATTTGGTTTTGAGCCATTGCATATTTTGGTAATGGATGCTGTTTGTCAAATTTATGGTATCATTGTTCACACTCGTTTTGTAAAAAAAATGCCCGCTTGGTTCGATGCTTTTTTTATAAGTCCATCGCATCATCGAGTACATCATGCCAGCAATATTTTATACTTAGATAAAAATATGGGCATGGTGCTCATCATTTGGGATAGGCTATTTGGTACGTTTCAAAAAGAAGAAGATTTTGAAAAAGTAAAATACGGACTCACTACAAATGTTGCGAAACCGCATCACCCCACGCACATTATTTTTCATGAGTGGCAACAAATTATTCGAGATTTACGAAAGCCAAATTTGCGTTTTTTGGATAAAATTAATTATTTAATTTCGCCACCAGGTTGGAGCCACGACGGAAGTACGCAAACTGCGGAGGAACTAAGAAAAGAACTTTACGATGATAAAATTCAATAATCAAACAAACTATTACCAAGGCAAAGTGCGTGATGTTCATAGCATAGGCGAGTACGATTTAGTTATGATTGCGAGCAATCGTATTTCAGCCTTTGATGTTATTCTGCCCCGAGAAATTCCCTACAAAGGTCATATTCTTAATCAAATCGCCACCCAATTTTTATCTGAGACGAGTCATATTGTACCAAATTGGTTGGATGGATCACCGTTGCCAAACGTTAGTATTGGCAAACGTTGCGAGCCTATTGCTTTGGAAATGGTGATACGCGGAAACCTCACAGGGCACGCTTGGCGAACTTAT
>JBBSPP010000332.1:0-4032 GCA_038258625.1 Chitinophagales bacterium | reverse complement strand
TTACTCAGAGATGTAACATAACGTGAATAAAAGTTTTAATTTAGTTCGCAAAGATTTTATCATGAAAACCATTATTTCCACATTGACTCTTTCTGTATTTACACTATTCATTTTTAGTAGTATTGGCTGCAAAAAAAAGAATACCGCTGGGCTAGGCGGTGATAATGAGCTGCATGTAAAAGTGCGCCACCATGCTGTGGTGCAGGATAGTGTTACGGTGTATATAAAATTTAACGTTGAAGATGCGCCCGTGAATACGGCAGATTATGACATTAATGAAAAAGTAAAAATTGCCAACGGAGATACATTGGCCATTTTTACTGGGCTTAAAGAGGGCGATTATTATTTATACGGCTACGGCTACGATCGAGATTTGTTTGATAATGTTGCTGGCGGTTTACCACTTAAATTAGAAAATAGTAGCAGCGCAACATCTATAAATCTTCAGGTTACAGAGGCTGGACATTAAAATTAGCCTGTTTTTTTATTGTTTTATCTCTGCCCACAGCTCGCGCATAAGGGGTGAAATATCCCAAGCATCGGCTAGCCGCAGCTCATCAAAAGCGCACCACTGATAAATTTGATATTCATGCAGCGAAACATTTTCGATTAGTCTGCGCCTAGTTTCTGCCCAATGCAGTTGTAGCAGTTGACTTGAAATTTGGGTTGTATTAGCTTCAATAATTATATCCATGAGTACAAATTTTTTCTCAGGGTCTATTTGTTTGTCATATAAATCGAGATACAATTGTATATCAGTATCAGTGGCAACTTCGTATGGCCAATCTTGCATTGCACCTTCATAATCTAAATCATTTGCCACTTCTTGCATAGCTTGTTGGCTCCAAAATTTAGAAGCAAGTTCTTGTTCTTTCATTTATTTTTTTAAGCAAATTATTAGCGACGCTTATCTACAATATCCATTTCATCAACAATCCATTTGGCCTCGCCATATTTATCAATAATAAAAAGCGTGTACCGAATATCCACCGAAATGTTTCGGCACAGGTTTTCGTCATACAAAATATCACTCATTGTGCCTTCCCAAATGCGGTCGAAGTTGGTGCCAATCAATTCGCCATAAGCATTCATAATTGGGCTGCCCGAATTGCCGCCTGTGGTATGTGTGCTGGCTAAAAAACATAGAGGCACTTCTTTTTGCCCGCGGTGTAAGATGCCGTATCGGCCAAAATCTTTTTTCTCATACAGATCAACCAAGCGCTGTGGCATATTAAATTCTTCCACCTCGGTATTTCGTTTGCGCACCGCGCCGCCAAGGGTGGTATAAAAATCATAGGTCATACCATCTTGCGGCATTACGCCGGCCACTTTGCCGTACGTTAATCGGAGCGTAAAATTTGCATCGGGGTACAATGGTTGTGTGGAGTAGGAGCGTAAGCCTTGCATATAAATTTTGTAGTTTTCATTTAGCGAAATCGATTTTTCACGCATGGGTACTAGCACCTTCATTTTTTCTGTACGGATAAAATTATTGGCCACGTAAACGGGGTCGTTTTCAATTTCTTTTTTTAGTGAATTATTATTTTTGACCCTTAGCACATCTTCCAATCTGTTAGGGTTTGCAAATATTGAGCTTGCATACATTTTTTCAATGCTCGGTGCGATTAGTGCATCTTGGTTTCCAAATTCGTTGGTGTACATTTCAAACATGGCGTGGGTTATTTTTTTGTCGGTTAGTAAATCAAAACCATTTACTCCTGCCAATATTTTTTTCTTTATTCGTTCTATATCCTCCGCTTGTGTTTCATTATTTAGCGCAGTGAGCAAGGAATCTCCATACATTCCCAAGTCCAAAAGCTCAGATGATTCCAAGGTTTCGCGTATATAATTGTACTGCAATACTTCCTGCTCTTGGCTTTTGTAAATAGCGCGTTGCGCATCTATAAGGCCGCCATACATTTTCCAATTGTCGGGTGATTTTTTTGCCCAAGCCAAAAATTGTTTTTCTTCGGCCTTCTTTTTATTTACGGCATCATTTAGTTTTAGGCCTAGTAGTTCACCCTGCCATTTTTTATAATAATTGGCTACGCGGGCTTGCTTGCTGGCATATTTTATAAAATTTTCTTTACTCTCTTTCATCGCCGCTTCCATAATGTTCAATCTTTTTTCGCGCACTTTTATACGCATTGGATCCAACACATTCATGATTTCGTTGATGCCATCGCTTGTCAAATATTGCTCAGTGCTGCCCGGGAAACCATACACCATGCTAAAATCGCCCTCTTCCAAACCGCCTATATTTATTTTTAAATGACGCTTGGGCTTGTACGGAATATTCTCTGGGCTGTAGGCTGCAGCTTCATTATTTTTATTGGCATAAATTCTGAAAACACTAAAATCACCTGTGTGTCGCGGCCATGCCCAGTTGTCTGTATCACCGCCGTACTTGCCTATCCCGTTGGGCGGGAAACTCACCAATCGCACATCATTGTACCGCTCGATGTAAAACATGTAATATTCGTTGCCATAAAAAAATGATTTTACAGAAATTTCCAAACCGCTTTTTTGTTCGGCATCGGCGGTGATTATATTTATATTCTCTCTAATTAAACTGTCCTTTAATTTTTTATCCATAAAGGACGCCACACCATTATTTACATCTTTAGTTACATCAACAATGTTCCGTATAAAACGCACAGATAAGCCTACACAGGGAATTTCTTCTTGCTGGCTTTTGGCAAAAAAACCATTGGTGAGGTAATCATTTTCTACCGTACTAAGCCCATTCACTGTGCCATAACCGCAGTGATGATTAGTAAGCACGAGGCCTTTGTTACTCACAACTTCGCCCGTGCAGCCGCTGCCAAATATCAACATTGCATCTTTCAGGCTACCATCTTTTACGCTGTAAATATCGCTGGCTGATATTTTTAAACCCATCGCCTGCATGTCCTGCTCATTAATTTTTTGTAGCAAAAATGGTAGCCACATACCCTCGCCCGCAAAGGTGGTGAGCGTGCATAAAAAAAGTGCGAACGTTAAAAGTAGTTTTCTCATAATAGTTTTTTTCTTAGGTTGCCAAAAGTAAGTTCGTAAACTTCAACGGGCAAACTTCGTAAGTCAATTACATTTTCTCCAATTTCTGAATAAAAGGAGAGTAATTTAAAATCAGGAAATCAAACGTCGAGAGCAATAAATGAAAAATTTTGAAAACAATGCTTCAGATTCTGTATTCAAAAATCGGAAACGATAATTCGGGCATTTTACCCGTCAAGATGATTATTTTTACCACCATATTTTGTTACAACGTTTTTTTAATTGGCGCTCGTTTTTTGTATTGGTGGCTATTGCCATAGCGGTATATTCAATGTACTACGCCAATAATTTGAGCAATAAACTGGCCAATGAAGAAACCAAAAAAGTAGAAGTTGTAGCCAAATCTTTGGAGATTTTTGGGAAAAATGCATTAATGCTTGGTATGGACAGCATACCGCCTGCTAGCCCGGCAGATCTACTGCCCACTCAAATCATAAGCAACAATACGACGATACCGCTCATAATTACAGATGGCAACAACAATATACTGAGCTATATAAATCTAGCTGATGTAGAGTCCGAACCCAATGAAAAATTGCGCCAAACGGAACTGAAAACTGAACTTAAAAAATACAATGAGCGCGATCATAAAATCATTCTTGTACTAAATGATAGTACCAAGCAGTATGTATATTACGGTGAGTCGTCTCTTACCAAGAGCCTCCGATTATTTCCGTATGGCGTGTTGGGTGTGCTGTTTCTCTTTGTGTTGTTGCTCATATATTTTTTAAATAATAGCAACCGATATATACAAGATAAAGTGTGGGTGGGCATGAGTAAGGAAACGGCGCATCAGCTAGGTACACCGCTTACATCGCTGTTAGGTTGGTTGCAATTGCTAAAAGATCAAGGCGCATATTTAGACATTACCATTGAAATGGAAAAAGATGTAGAGCGCCTCAAAACTATTGCAGATCGGTTTAGCAAAATAGGAAGTCAGCCCACCTTGGAGGCCGAAGATGTGGTGCGCATTCT
>JBBSPP010000331.1:0-4035 GCA_038258625.1 Chitinophagales bacterium | reverse complement strand
TTATCTACGTCACGAGTTAAAGCTGTACGCTCTTGCCATCTTTGACCATCAACTAAATCATCAGCTGTAAAAATAACTTTATCTTCAATACTAAGTGATACACGCTTACCTAAACGGAAAGAAACACCCAAACCTGCATTAACTGAAGGGCGGAAAGTATAATCATTGTACATCCCTCTGTTAGAGTGACGCTCTGCATCAGTTTCATAATCACCATCAAACAAATCTTTTAAATCAGAAGATTTATCTTTTCTATCCTGATAAACCTGATTAGTTGCCGCACCAGTAGTGGCAGCATATTTTGTAGTAATATCATTAAATTGTGTCTGGTATGAAGCACCTGCTTTCATTGCATCAACATTTGCTTCATATAATAAAGCACCGATACCGGCCAAGGCATAAAAAGAAGTTTTATTAGCCGCTTTGTGATAACGAATGTTATTCAATGATGCAATCACATCCAAGCTAAGCTGACGCACTTTAGTTTGATAATTATAATAAACATTACCAGTGTAGCCATTTGTAATCCATGGATTGTCACCTGTAGCATTAATAGCATAACCATTTGCCGCTTGGTGATTGTAACCACTAGCCGAACCAGTAAGATACTGCAAACGAGTAGAAATAACGTAACCCCATGCCTTACGCACGTTAATTGCAAGCCCCATTGTTTCGGTAGCTTTGATAGCCTGATTAAAAATAGAGCGAGAAGTAACATCGCCTGACACATTTACCAAACCTCCAGAAATTCCAATTTCCCATTGGTTTCTTGGTTTAGATGGATACAAATAACGATTATTCATAAAATCGTTTTGTTGATCCATACGAGATTCGGGAATCAGACTACTATCTGTGTAGTCGTAGCTTGTTAGGTTATAAACCCCTGAGCTTTGAGCGTTTACCTGTGTAAAACTAAACATGGTAAAAATTGTCGCTAAAATTAATAAGTACTTGTTGGTAGCCATAATCAAATTTTATAGTATTTTCAGTGAGCAAAAGTATTCAAGTAGAGCTAATAATCAAAATTTAAAGGTTCTTTTTTGCGTGTTAACATTCCGATAGGGTTTAAAGTTTTTCGGATAGTAACCCGATCTATTAATTGGACTCCTATAGCCCGGATGATTAGCCAAAATTTAGCGGTTTTATTCTTAAGTAGGCAATTTTAAAACCATAAAGGTTTTAATATCGCTGAAATTTCTATAATTAATGAAATTATTGCAAACGCCTATATTTGTGATATAAATATAGAGCTGATAAAACATAAGAAAAACTACTAGCTACCGCCGCACCAATGATAGAATACATTGGAATCAAGATAAAATTTAAACCAATGTTCAATAAAAAACCTAATAGCGAACTTGTAAAATTTACACTTACTTTATTAAGCCCCGCAAAATAAGCGCTCAATAATATAGTAGGCGCAAATACTACAATGCCTGGTAATAGGTAAGGGAATACCTCAATAACTGCACTGTAAGAAGATTTAAAAAGAATTGGAACTAGCCAGAAAGACAAAAAATAGCCAACCACTGCGGTACTCACAGCATATATAAATATTAACGGCACCCATTTATTAATTTTTTTTCGGTAATCTAAATTTGCTTGGCCAGAAATATCAGAAAAAATAATACTATGAAACGCATTGGGTAACAGCCAAATTAATTGTGAAAGAGATACCGCCACACCATATATTCCAAGTAGTCTATCATTTTTTTCGTAATAGCTGATGAACCAAATATCCATTCGGTAATTTAAGAACTGCAATAGATTGGTGACGTAAGCCCAAGCTGCGAACCCCATCAGCAATGTAAAGAGTGGTAGCGAAATCAAGCTTAGTTTAAATGAGAACCCGCCGGCTTTTTTAATTTGAAAGCAATAAAAAATACCTTGTACCAAGAGAATCAAAATATTCAGAAAGATAAAAGCTTCTAAATAGTCAACACCAAGTTGCTTAGAAAAATAAAAAAAATACGAATATCCCAGCAAAAGACCAACCGCGCCAACTATTGTAATTTCGGCTAAGCGCCTAAACATTTTTTCGGCCAATAAAATTGAACCGAGCAATTGATTAAAAAGTAATAAAAAAAAATGCACGCTTAACCCAAAAAGCACCAACTGCTCCGACACCGAAGTTGGAAAAACAACCGCGCGCGCATTCGTTTGAAAAATAATATTTGCTCCAACCCAAAACAAAAAACCAACAATAATCGAAAACAAAAACAACTGCCCAACCAAATTCTTTTTTTCAATTTTGCCCGCCGCCAAAAAATGATTAATGGCCGGCGGCAATCCCAAGCCCAACGCCATAGTGCCAAAGGCATACGCATTAATATACAAACTCCACTCGCCTTGCAAAGAGGGGCCAAGCATACGCGCCACCAATATTATAGACAAAAAATTGCAACCCGCCGTTACAACCTGCGCGCCCGATAATGCCGTTATGTTTTTTACTAAACTGATAATACTTTTTTTTGCTAAAATAAAAGGAGCGCAACATTAGTTGCGCTCCCAAATATATAATAGCCTTTTACCTAAACATCAAATCACATTACCAAATTACCGAACGCTCTGCTTCGGGACGATACATTTTATCACCTTCTTTTACATTGAATGCCGTATAAAAAGGTTGGAAATTTGATAACGGCCCATTGCATCTAAAAATACCAGGTGAGTGCGGATCTGTCACCAAACGATTGGCAGCCTCATCATCCACAATGTTCAATCGCCATACTTGCGCCCAGCTCAAAAAGAAACGTTGCGCTGGCGTAAAACCATCAATTTTTTCTTGGCTTTTGCCTTGCTCTGTTTTTAAAAATGCTTCGTAGGCAATGGTTACACCGCCAAGGTCAGCAATATTTTCGCCTAGGGTTAGTTTGCCATTCACCGCTTTATTATCCAAAATTGTATAATTATTAAATTGGTCAACAACCATTTTTGTCTTGGCTTCAAATTTTGTTTTATCGGCGGCCGTCCACCAATCTTTTAGGTTTCCATCAGCGGCATATTGGCTGCCTTGATCATCAAAACCGTGCGTCATTTCGTGGCCAATTACGGCGCCTATGGCACCATAAATTACTGCATCATCAGCACCCATTGTAAAAAACGGATATTGCAAAATTCCAGCCGGAAAAACAATTTCATTGAACGATGGATTATAATAGGCATTTACGGTTTGCGGCGTCATGTGCCACTCGGTTTTATCCACGGGTTTGCCCAATTTGTCAATCATATAATTGTAATCAAACACATTAGACCGTTTCACATTTTCTACATAATTATTGTTAGTAATTTCTAACCCGTCATACGAACGCCAATTATCAGGGTAGCCAATTTTCTTTACAAAAGTGCTTAGTTTTTCTTGAGCTTTTACTTTTGTATCAGCGCTCATCCAGTCTAGTTTTTCTATGCGCTCGCTAAATGTTGCTTGCAAATTATCAACCAATTCTCCCATACGTTTTTTGGCTTCGGGGGTAAAATATTTTTCTACATACAATTTTCCTAACTGATGCCCTACAGATCCGTTCACTACACCCAACACACGTTTCCAACGCGGCTTTTGCTCCTGCTGCCCGCTCAATACTTTTCCGAAAAATTCAAAATTTTCAGTGTCAAAATTGCTACTCAAAAATGGGGCAGCACTTGTCAGCGTTTGCCAAGTCAAATACGTTTTCCAGTTTTCCAATGATTCACTGGCCAACATATTATCCAATGCTTTAAAAAATTCGGGCTGACCAACCAACAAACTATCAGCACTTTTGGCACCCACCGCAGCTAAGTATTCTTGCCATTTCATGGTGCTTGATTTTTTGTCAAAATCTGCCACCAAATATTTATTATACGTTTTATATGGGTCGCGCATTTCAGTACGATCCATGCTTGCTTTTGCCAGCTTCGTTTCCAAGTTCATCACCACCTCAGCACTTGCTTTTGCCACTTCGGGTGTAGCGCCTTTTAGCTCAAACATTTTTGTGATGTGCACCACATATTTTTCTCTAATATTTTTTTCGCGCGGGTCGTTTTTTAAATAATAATATC
>JBBSPP010000330.1:0-4035 GCA_038258625.1 Chitinophagales bacterium | reverse complement strand
TGCTAGGGATTCGTAGTTCATGATTCGTTGTTCACCGGCTGCTGTTTTTAATAAAAGATTTGCCGGAACGATGGGCACTGAACTACCACCAGGAATGCACGCTTTTAATCTTTTACCGTTAGGAATACCGCCACAAAACTCATCGCTAAAAATAAATTCTTCTACGCTTTCGGTCATTTCTATTTCGTACACGCCAGGTTTATTTATATTCCCACAGGCCGAAATTAATTTTGTACCCGTGCTGCGGCCTACACCAATTTTGGCATACTCTTCGCCGCCATGGTTTATAATGGGCACTACGGCTGCCAAGGTTTCTACATTATTAACCACCGTTGGGCAACCCCACACGCCTTTCACGGCAGGGAATGGCGGCTTGATTCTTGGATTGCCGCGCTTGCCTTCTAGTGATTCTAGCAGGGCGGTTTCTTCGCCGCAGATGTAAGCGCCGGCGCCGCGTTGTACGTATATTTCTAAATCGTAGCCGCTGCCCAAAATATTTTTACCCAGAAAACTATTTGCCTTTGCTTCGGCAATTGCTTTTTCCAAAATATCTACTATCCACGCATACTCGCCGCGAATGTAGATGTAGCATACGTTTGCGCCCAGGGCGTAGCTGCTTACTATCAATCCTTCTATTAATAAATGGGGCAAAAACTCCATCAGGTATCTGTCCTTAAAAGTGCCAGGTTCGCTTTCATCGGCGTTGCAAACTAGGTAGCGCGCTACGCCTTCGGGCTTTGCCAAAAAACTCCATTTTAAGCCGGTAGGGAAACCAGCACCACCACGCCCACGCAAGCCGCTTTTTTTTACTTCCTCCGTCACTTCGTCGGGGCTCATGCTTTTTATTGCTTTTTCTACGGCGTTGTAGCCTTCGTGTTTTCTATAAACATCAAATGTTTCTATGCCTTCTACTTTTGCGTGCTTGAGTAATAATTTTTGACTTGCCATAATGGTGGGCAAATGTAAATTTCAATAATGAATAATTTGATAATGTGGAATGTTTAATGCTTAATTTTTAATGCTTGGCTTTTAAAAAATATACTTTTTGTGAAGCAATTTGTATATTAGCCCTATGAAAAAAATAATCATTCTCCTCGCCCTAGGTGTCATTGCTTTTGGTAGCTGTACTAAAAAACACAACTGCAAAATAGCTACTGATATTTCGGATTGTATCCGAGAAAAAACGGAAATGTTTTGTAAATCTAATAGTGCCCCCGAGGACGAGGTTATTGAGTTCATTCTTCAAAACGAAACCGTTTATGCATTTAACAACGCGAATGGAGAGGCAGATGGCGTAGTATATATTTATAACTCGGAATGTGAGGAGTTGGGTTATTTGGGCGGGTATTTAGGCATCCGTAAAATTAACGGTGTGGTTTTTTCGGATAGTGCAATTTTTGTGCGCCACGTTTGGAAGAAGGCAAATGAGTAGGTGAGTTATTTTCAAAGTCTAACTGTGTTATGGGTTTTTGTTGTTTGGGATGATACTAGGGAAATCTGATTTTAAAAAAAATATGAAAAATATTGATAAAATCATTGACTTAATCAGGAAACATTCTGGTCTTGATGAAGTAAATCTAACAACAGACATTACTAGTGATCTTGGTATGCATGGAGATGATTTTCATGAGTTGATTGAAAATTATGCCGATATATTCGAAATGGATATGACTGATTATTTATGGTACTTTCATGCCGAAGAAGAAGGTCAAAATATTGGCGGATTCTTCTTTCGTCCTCCAAATCAAAGAGTAGAAAGAATGATTGTAACTCCTAAAATGCTAGCTGAATTTTCTGAAAAAGGTAAATGGGATATAGTTTATCCAAAACATTCAATTCCTAAAAAAAGAATCGACCTCATTATAAATACTGTGTTGGTTATTATTACAGCAGTAGTATTAGTATTTTGGGGTATCAAAAAATTATTTCTTTAATAAAAAACTGTTTCAAGTCTAGCCTATCTTAAAAACCTTCAAACCTTTTTCCCAAAATATTTTGCAAAAAGAATAGCTTACATATATTTGCGGCGGAGAAATGGCAGAGTGGTCGATTGCGACGGTCTTGAAAACCGTTGTCTGTTACAGGACCGGGGGTTCGAATCCCTCTTTCTCCGCTGAAAACAAAAAAGGCTTCCGTAATGGAGGCCTTTTTTAATTTTATAAAATGTATTTCTTAACTCTCTTCCTTTTTCTTTCGCTGTGCAATACCCGACAAGCTCACTATCAAGCTGGTGGTATTATTCCTAATTGCACCACCACCGAATATTGGTAAAATACTAATATTTGCTAGCCCCAAACTATGCCTTACTTCTACGCCTAGTATTTTATTTGCGCTTAACCGTAGGCTTGCGCCCAATCCGCCAGCCAAGCCGTAGTCTCCGTACTTAAAAAACTGCGAATTATCCAAACTGCCACCTGTAATTAAGGTGCCAGGCTTGGTTACATCTTTTTGCCCAAAAAGAAAGCCAGCATACGGCCCAGCATTTACAAAATATTTTAAATCTTTACCCATTGTCACCCTAAACAATAATGGAATGGTAGCGTAATAAAAATTGGAAGAATGTTGGTAACGGTCATTTATGAGTTGACCTGCATAAAAAAATTCGGCTTCTCTGTCTTCGCGGAAACCTTTTTGCTCTACACTTACTCCGCTGCGCAGTGCATACCTTTCATTAAAATTATACTGAGCATTTATACCAAGTCCGTACCCAATTTTCGCTTTTGCAAATTGTGTAATTAAAGAGTTGCCATTTTGGTTTGACAAGTTTCCGCTTGCCTCAATGCCAAAGGAAAATGGACTATTTTGTGCAAATAAGTTTTGCGTGCCGCAAAGGCAAGATACAAATAGAATAATCAATATTTTTTTCATGTTCATGTAGTTTTAAGTCGGCCGAAATTAGCACGATTATCCAATAACGCAACTTCGTTATATTTATTATCTACAGTTAAAAATTTATAGAATTTTTTCTTTCCCAACTAAAGTATTCAAATATTTTTAGGCTTTTTTTATATTAAAAAACATTCAATTTTAAAACCCCGGCAACCGTTTCCGCTGTATAAAATTAAATGAAAGCCCAAGCAGCGCACTGGTAGAAGTATTGGCAATTAGCCCGCCGCCAAAAACAGGTAGTACACTAATATTTGCCAAGCCCTGACTGTGCCTCACCTCTAGGCTGAGCATTGAGTTTTTACCAATCGGAAGCCCTGCGCCAAGCCCGCCGGTCATACCAAAATCGGTTGATTCAAAAAATCTAGCATTATCCACTCGGTTATTTTTTATCAAAAGCCCTGCTTCGGTAATTGTCTCTTGATTTATAAGAATACCGAGGTAGGGGCCAGCATTAGCAAACACTTTTACCGTTTTACCAAATGTAACGCGGAATAAAAGCGGGATGGTAACGTAGTCAAAATTATATGCAATCTGCACTCGGTCGGTAATGGTCTGTCCGCCATTGGGGATGTTTATTTCATAATCGTCGCGGCTGCCTTTGCGCTCAAACATAGCGCCCGTGCGCAGTGCAAGCTTGTCCGAAAAGTTGAACTGCAACGCCACACCACCACTCGCACCAAATTTTGCTTTGCTCACCTCATTTAAAATTGAATTACCATATTGATTGCTCAAATTGCCACCCGCTTCCAATCCTACGGTCATTATTTTATTTTGTGCAACAGCTTTTGGCATAGTACCCGCACATATTATGAGTATAAAAAGCAATATTTTTTTCATGAAAAGGGATTTCTTTATGTGGCGAAATTAGTTTGATTATTTAAAAAAAGCAGCACTTCATTATTTATTTAATTGCGCGCTAGTGCGTGTCTAAAAATGTTTTTATGAAAAAACACTATTTAGTACCTCGCTAAAAAGATTATAGTACCAAACAACGTTGTTTGATATGTTCCTAAAAAGATTATAGTACCAAACAAGTCTATTTGGTACGTTCCTATAAAGATTATAGTACCAAACAAGTCTATTTGGTACGTTCCTATAAAGATTATAGTACCAAACAAGTCTATTTGGTACGTTCCTATAAAGATT
>JBBSPP010000329.1:0-4059 GCA_038258625.1 Chitinophagales bacterium | reverse complement strand
TTCGGCCTGACAAGCAATGGTACAGGCACTACAACCTGTGCAAGAACTAAGATCAATACTCAGACCCCATTTAATACCAGGGCTAGGGTGTTGCTCCATTTCGTAAAGTGTACCATTTTCGCGGTAAGCATCTTGCCAATCTTCGCTTTCTGTAAAATCAGCTCCGTCAGAGTGTTTTTTTGTATGACCACCACCAGCATCGTGTCCATGCTCTGCTTCACCGTGTCCGCCATGAGTTGCTGCCGCACCGTGTGCTGCTGCTTCTCCATGACCACCTTCTTCATGACCACCATGGTGGTTTACGCCGTTGGCTGCTGTATAATGTCCAAGTTCAGCTTTGCGTTTATCCGCAAGTGCTGTTGGATTACTTTGAAATTCTGCCAACGTATATTCATGCAAAATTGGACGCTCTTGATAAGAGTGGTGCGTTTGAGTGATGGCCAGCGGATACATTTTCCCTGCATCGCTTACATCAACTTTTGCTAGATTGTAGCTTATAACACCCGCCGCACTTACATTGGCCAATTGCGACACTTTTACGCCCGTCATTACTTCGCCATTATTGGCAGCACGACCAACGCCCTCAGCACGACCGTAACCAGTAGCAACAGCCACCACATTATCGTGCATGCCCGGTATTACCAAAATTGGCATATCAATTGTACCTCCCTTGGTTTTTATAGTTACTACTTTTTTCTCTCTTTCTACTTCTTTCAAATCTGTCCACTCGGCGTTGAATTTCTTCGCCATGTTTTGCGACATCATTGCGTAATTATCCCAAGTACATTTAGATATCGGGTCAGGCATTTCTTGCAACCAAGGATTATTACTCCATACGCCACCGTGACCAATACCTACTTTTTGATAAATTACTAATTCTACATCGTCAGTTGCAGCTTTGGCAAAAGCCCCAACCGCAGCCATCGCTTCTCCGCCACCGCTTGCTGTACCTCCGCTCATTGCTATTTCTTCAGTTTCCCAAAGACCAAATTGCAAGGCTTCGTCAAATGCTTTTTGACCACCAGCTTTTCCTTGCCAAAAGTTTTGGTAATAATCATACCAAGTTCCTTGCTCGCCAGCCCACGTCATAATACTTTCTTGCCATTGGCGGGTATCAAAAAGATTGCTAATGGTAGGTTGTATAAATGAAACGTAACCTTCAAAAGCTTCAGAATCTCCCCAACTTTCGAGGAAGTGATGTGTAGGTGCAATGATGTTACACGCTTTAGCGGTTTCGTCAGCCCTGTCGGCAAGTGAAATACTTAAGCCCGCTTTTTTAATTGCACTCGCTAGTTTTTCACCCTGTGGATGTTCGTACACTGGGTTACATTCTACAAAAATTACTGCGCCAACTTGCCCCGCATTTAAAGCTGTGGCAAACGCGTTCATTTCATCGTCGTTTCCTTTTTTGCTATTGTCAGCACTACCCCAATTAATTGTAGTGCCGTAAGCTCCAATTTTAGTATTGATGGCATTTACAATTTGCTGAATATTTTTATCGTTGCTACCGCTAAGTACCAAGCCATTTCCGGCTCGCAAGGCGGTTGCCGTCATTTTCACGGCTTTGTCTAAATATGGATTGCCCAAATTTGAACTGCCGCCATCCAATGCGTTCATGATTGCCGAAGCGATAGCGCCAATTTCAGACGGGCGGCAAACAATACGCTCGTCCGAGTTCATGCCTGATAAAGACATAATTCCTTCAAACTGAATGTGCTTGCTCATTTGCGGGTTCTTTGCCGAAATTTTTCTGCTTTTCCCGTATAATTTTAAATTCAACGCTGTGCTACCCCAAGTACCCAAAAAGTCTGCATCCAATGATACAATCGTTTTTGCGTTATCAAAACGATACATTGGCAACGCTCTTTTGCCAAAGCTCGCTTGGTTGGCCTCCAACGCACCATGATACGAAATGGCATCATATTGCACATGCTTTGCACCCGTTGCGGCCACAAATTTGTTTATAATATCATTGCCCGAAGGGCTATTTACTGTAGAGCTTACTAAATAAACAGTACCTGAAAGTGCTGCTTTTACTTTATCGTCAACCGCTTTCCAGCTAGCTTTTGTACCCTGAATCACAGGTGATTGCAACCGTGCGGCATCGTACAAATTAAGCACCGACGCTTGCATTCGAGCATTGGTAGCGCCTTCAAATAATTTACTATCTGTGTTTCCTTCAATTTTTATGGGGCGACCGTCGCGCACTTTTACCAAAGCGGGAATTGCCTCACCGGCATCTACATAAGTAGAGGCGTAAGTAAGCGGTACACCCGGGGTAACATCCTCGGGCTTAATAGCGTAGGGCAATGCGGAACGTACAGGCATTTCGCAACTGGCAGCTAAAGTAGCGGCAACGGTTGTAAAACCCAAATACTTAAGAAAATCGCGGCGAGAGGTAGGTGCGTTTTCGATACTTTCGATATCTGCAAAAGGAACGTCTGAGCTTTCTTCAAACTCATTTTTTACCTTGGCCAAGTATTCCTCGGTAGGGTTAATTTCCTCTATTCCTCTCCAATATTTTTTTGTGCTCATATTATTTAGCTCCAATTATTTTTTAATTAATAGTGGCATTTTTGACATTCCAACCCGCCTACATCACTCACTTTCACACTTTCACGTGTGCCGTCTTTTATCTCCTGATGGTATTTTTCAAAGATTGAGTAATAGTGATTATCGGCAAATTGTACGTCAGTTTCGCGGTGGCAATTTATACACCAGCCCATGCTTAGGTCAGCGTGTTGTTTTACCTCGTCCATTTCTTCTATACTGCCGTGGCATTGCTGACACTGTACTTTACCGCTTACTACGTGTAGCGAGTGGTTAAAGTAAACGTGGTCAGGAAGATTATGAATTTTTATCCAAGGAATAGCTTTTGCCAAAATATTTCCCTCTGCATCACGGTTGTATTCTTTTTTCACAGGGTTCCAACCTGCGTATTCGTATAGTTTCTGAATTTCTTCTGTACCGTTCACCTCTTTGCCTTCGGCAGTGTATAACGGATGCTCAGCCGCACCAGTGTATTCGTTGATTTGCTTGTGGCAATTCATACAAACATTGGTAGAAGGCACCATGGCATGTTTGCTTTTTTCGGCACCAGAATGACAATATTGACAATTAATTTGATTGATGCCCGCATGTACTTTGTGCGAGTAAAAGATAGGCTGCTCAGGCATATAGTTTTGTTGACGCCCCATTTCTACACCCCCTTTTGATAAAAATACGCCAATGCCAATAAAACAAATAATGGCCGCCAATGCGATATAAACTTTGTTACGGTAAAACGGAATAGGTTGTTTATTGGGCAGGCCAGCTTTGTCGTTGGCGTTTTTGCCTAAAAGCTTATTTACCTGGGATAGTATAATGGCTACAAATAATAGTACTAAAGTTAGGATTGCATACAGCCAAGTGTTTCCGCCAGAATCTTCGCTTTGCGCCGCACCTGCAGCTGGCCCAGCGGCAACGGCTGATTTATCAACATAGGCATTTGTATAAGCCAAAATCGCATCAATCTCCTCATTGCTAAGATTGGCAAAGCCCGTCATAGCTGTTTTATTCCATTCGGTATAAATTTTGTTCGCGTAAGCATCGCCGCTAGCAATTACGGCTGCTGAGTTTTTTACCCAATTATGCAACCAATCTTGGCTAGGCGCACGCTCCGTAGCACCTTTGAGGGCTGGCCCGGTTGCATCTTTGATAGGATGGTGACATGAGGCACAATTGGCCTTAAACAAAGCTTCGCCGTCTTGGGCGTGAGCCACAACAGCGAAGAAGGTTAAAAACGAACTTAATAGAACGACGGATAATATTCTATATTGAACTCGACACCAAGATATGCGCATTTCTATAGTTTTTGTTAAAAAAAGTACGCGCAAAGGTAAAGTCGGATTGTGGAAAGTTCCCCTGAATTGTAAAGAAAAAATGACAGTTTTTTGGAATCGATTTTTTGAGGCAAAATAGTGCTATAAGCCTTTGTGTTAAAGGACTTGAAAAAAAATCATTAGCTCCATAAATTAAAATATGACAATTGGTTTTTGTCATTCCGCACTTTTTTATGAA
>JBBSPP010000328.1:0-4080 GCA_038258625.1 Chitinophagales bacterium | reverse complement strand
TTATAAAAAAAATTGCCCCAATTTATAGGCTACAATTATTACATGGAAAATACCTACGCCCGCTGCAACTCCAATAAAGTAATCTCTGGCAAAATACCAATACGTCCTGGGTAACCTAAAAAACCAAACCCACGATTCACATATATGTATTGCTCGCCTTCTTGATACAAGCCTGCCCATTGTTTGTAAATAAATTTGGCAGGGCTCCACTTAAGCCAAGGTATTTCTATACCAAACTGAAAACCATGTGTATGGCCGCTTAGCGTAAGGTCAATGTCCTTAAAATCTTGCGTAACTTCCTTATTCCAATGGCTCGGATCGTGGCTCATGAGTATTTTAAATGGTGCATCTTTTGTACCCTCATACGCTTTTGGCAAACTGCCATAACTGTGAAAAGACGAGCTAATATTTTCTACACCAATGACTGCAATTTGCTCGTCGTTTTTTTCCAACAGCACATTTTCATCGAGCAATAATTTCCAACCAAGGGCCTTATGAATTTGCTTTAATTGATTTACGTCTGCTATTTTTTCTTCCGGTGTTTTCCAATTATTATAGTCGCCATAATCATGATTTCCAAAAATTGAATACACGCCGTGCGTTGCATTTATTTGTTTAAAAACATCAATGTAACCCAGCATTTCGCTGCTTTTATTATTTACCAAATCGCCCGTGAATAATACAAGGTCGGGCTGCAAATTATTAATCATATCAATACCGTGCTGTACACCGGCTTTGTTGGTAAAACTGCCGCTATGAATATCAGAAATTTGTACCACTTTTAATCCATCAAAAGACTTTGGTAAATTTTTAAATTTAAGTGCCAATCTTTTTACATCATATTTATGACGATTGGTCATACCATAAAAAAACGTACCAAAGGCCACGGCGCCCAACCCCAGACCAATTTTTCGAATAAATGCTGAGCGGGACATCCCGTTTTCAATCATGGCTGGAATTTCATTTTTGGTATAAAAAAGACTACTTAGCCAAAAGCCAAATCGCTTGATATCATCAATTGCGATGAAGGATGCCATCATCAGTTTTAAAAAAAAGAACGCCATAAAAAAGACCAAGCCCACATTCATAATTGGTTTCGCAACCTCGGAGTTTCGGAGTGCGGGGAACGATAAAAATACGCCCAACCAGGCCACGCTGAATATGATATAAATACCCTGAATTAAGTATTTATACGTTGGCATTAATTCTTTTACAGTTAGTCGCAGCGATATAAAAGCATAGTACTCTACTAAAATAATAAGGACGATAAAAATTATAAATCTCACTATAGGAATTTTGCGCATGTTGGTTTTTAAAACGAAATAAATTCTTTTATTTGTTCGCGGATAGCTTGGACGGTTTCGGGTTTGTAAAACTTACCAAATTCTAATTCCTGATTAATTACTGAGATAGGAAGTTTGTTTGGTAGCACATGCAATTTTATGTAATTACAAATATTAGTGAATGTGTCCAACCCGCGCAAATTGCCCGAGCGCCCTGTGGCAATGCCGGTCATAAGCACTTTTTTGCCATTCCAAATTGTGCGAATGTCCGTCATGTCTATCATCAATTTCATGACACCGGGGAAGGCACCATTATACTCTGGTATAATAAAAATAAATTTTTCCGCAGCTGATAAATACTTTTTTTCTAAAGAGATAAAATGCTCATCACGATTCAACGACGTAATTTCTTCGAGGTTAAAAATGGTTGATTGGATATGTTCTTGCTGAAGAAACTGTTGGTATTCTTGCGCTACAAGAAGTGTATTGCTACCATTGCGGTTGGTACCCGCCACTATTGTGTACATAATTGCGCAAATGTAAAACCTGATTGTAACAACCGCGCGTTAATAAAAAGTAAGCTATTAATAATCTTCTACAAACCACATTTTTATATAATTATTCTCGGCGGCCTCATCGCGCCATATAAAAGATTTGGTGGTGATTTGTATTTTATCTTTTGGCAAATCGAACGCTTCAAATTCCATTAAAATTTTATTTATCAAATCAAGACGTGCATCAAAAAACTCCAGCGAGCCAATACTATCAGCATCATAATCGCCGTAGTAATAGGCCGTTTCTATAGTCATTTTCACGCGCGCACTATCTTCTAACCAGCCCATCATTTTTGATTTTATGTTATTTAGTATTTGCTGCCCAGCATCACTCAGTTGGCGCTTTTTTGAATTTACAACTGAATCATTTTTTTGAATTAAGCTATCATTCAAAACAGGATTTATTTTGATACTATCTGCTAACGGCGCAATTTTCCGTACCATATTTACCGTATCCAATTCCAGCCAGAAAGTACCCAAACTATCCGTAATGCCTGGTGTTCGCAACCTAATATTTTTATACAAATTATCAGGAAACGTATCTTTTCGCAAATCAAAAATTTTGTAATAAGGGCGATAACCCGCGCGCTCTACAGTCATCATAAACTGTTTTCCAATATGCAATGCCTGCGTATAACTGGCATCGCCTTTATTGGAAATCAGCTCATTTTTAAACGCATTAGTTGGAGAGTTATAAAAATTTATTTTTTGCTCCTTGAACAATTCACCCGTCTTTTTATCCATCACTTGCCCCTTGGTGCACAGCGTAGGAATGGGGCGAATACCCTCGTACAATTCAAAACTATAAATATCCAACAGTCCTCGGCTACCTGCCCGCTCCGAAGCAATGTAGCCCACGCGCCCGTTTGCACTCACCGCTACGCCTCCATCAATCTTATCAGTATTTATTGGTGAGCCTAGGTTCACTACTTCTTTCCAATTTTCTCGGCCCATTTTTCGACTTACAAAAACATCCGTTTCGCCCAAAGTAGGATGCCCGTTGCTTGCAAAATATAACGTCTCATTATCGGGGTGAATAAAAGGCGTGGTTTCGTCTTTGGCAGTATTGATTAATGGCCCCAAATTTTCGGGGATACTCCAAAAATTATCTTCAAAATGCGATACATAAATATCTTTGCCACCATAGCCGCCTTCGCGGTCGCTTACAAAATATAAATCTTTATTATCGCTGCTTAAGCAGGGCTGCCCTTCGTATGCCACGGTATTAATGGTAAACTGAAAGTATTGCGGTGCGCTCCATATTATTTGCCCATTTTCGCGCCCGTTTCTGTAACAAAAAACGAGGTCACAGCCACCGCTTTCTATTCCGTTGGGGCTGCGCATATCGCAGCGCGTAAAAAATAGGTAATTGCCGTCTGCACTTAATGTTGCTGCCCCATCGGGAAAACCTGTGTTGGGAGGATAACCCAAATTTTTTGCCAAGCCCCACACATCATTTGTATCTTTTTCGGCAATAAAGAAATCTTCGTTAGCACCATTAATTCTGCGCGTAAAAACCATAGTATTCCCGTCCAGAGAGAGGCTAGGCAGATACTCAGCATCTGCAGAATTTATACTGTCGCCGAGGTTCAGCAATTCTACATTATAGTGTGGTTGGTTCAGCTCATATTTTTGTAACAAATAGCTACTTTTTAGGGCGCCTAATTTTTGTTTTTTTTGCTTATCCGAAATTCGATTGCCGAGCAAATCCAACATGTAAATGGCCGTAACATTATCTCTACGAAAAGACATTTTTTGTGCAATATAATATATCGGATTATAGGCCGCGTCGGCATCCGTATCTACTGCTTGCTTGGCATATTGTTTGCTCTTTTCTTTTTCCTGATTTTCATAATGTAACTCGCTAAGGCGGCAGAGTACTTTTATATTTTTGGGTTCTTTGGCTATTGCGGTTTCATAACATTCAATTGCCTTGGCTACTTTTCTTCTTTGCACCAATCGTTCGCATGGGCTAAGGTCAAGTTGGGCAAATGAATTTAGCCCTAAAAGAAGGAAACAGGTAAGGGATAATATGACCTTGAATTGGTTCACTTTTAAAGGTTGGTAAAAGTAAGGTATTTAGGAAAAGGAAAAAGGCAGTAAAACATACAACTTTCTCGAATGCGCTGTCAAAAGCCGTATTGTTTCAGGGTAATCCCATCTTTTTTCTTGTGTATAAAAAAAACAGAAATATTGCTATTTCTGTTTTCTCTATGAGCCGCCGATGAGAATTGAACTCACGA
>JBBSPP010000327.1:0-4086 GCA_038258625.1 Chitinophagales bacterium | reverse complement strand
TCGCATGCCTGCCCCGCTCAATAATGGTATAATCATTATATTTTTTTCAATGCTGAAGGTCGTCATATCATCCACTTCGCCCACAATTTCTACACTGTCTGATTGTAATTTGTAAATAGAGTTTGGCATATTTCTACCGGCAATATGGAGCGCGAGCTTGGGTTGTTTTTCTAAAATTTTAGCCCAAACATTTTTTACAAACCAAGTTACGCCTTCCTGATTCGGGATCCAATCCATACTGCCAAGGTGATAAACGGAGTTTTTTTCTTGACTAATTTTGTGACTCAAGAAACGCGGTTTTTCAATACCATACGGCAAATGATACTGCGGTGTGGCAATCTCTAAATTTTGTAACTCTAGCTCTTCAACTTTCGAAATGTTTAGTAAAAGATCAAACTGATTTAGCACGTCCAGCTCAAATAATTTTAGCCGGTCGGTAAGCAGTTGTAAATATCGTTTTTTGAAAATGCCGCTTTCATTTTCGGCAATTTGTTGCCATATCAAATGTTCAATATTATGCACACGGCAAATCATTTTTGCGGTGCTCATTTCGCGCGCCATTTCCAAATACGGCGCTACAAAAATGCTCTCGAATTGGATAATATCGAATTGAGTTTGGCTTAGTTTCTTCTTAATCGCTGTTTCAAATTCGGCATTTACAAATCGCTGTACGTTGTATGATTTTTTAGAAAAAAGATTGAAAAATGCCGAGCGTACTTTTATATCTGTATCAACTTTCACATTTTCAAAAGATGAAAGCTGCTTGAATAAACTTGGATAATACTCCTCGCTAAGCCAATGTTTATTGGTGTTTATAGAAAGTAAATGAACATCAAAACCAATTTTTTTATACATTTCAATGCACTGAAACATGGCCAATGCGCCGCCATCTTTTAATGGATAGGGTATGCGGGGCGTTATGATTAAAATGCTTTTGGACATCTTTATCAAAATAACAGCATAAGGAGTTGTAAAACAATTATTTTTGAACTGTGTCTAAGAAGAAGATTGTTTTTTTAGGAGGTAAAAGTATTGGAGCGTATTGCCTGCTGTATTTGTTGGATCATGCTCATGAATTTCATATTGAGGTAATTGCAGTTGGCACAAAGGGAAATAATACTTTGGAGACAACTAAAACTGCGCAGAATATAGCGGAGAAAGCCAATATTCCCATCTTAGAAAATTTAGAAAATTTTCCAAATTGTGACTTTATAATTAGCGTACAGTATCATGAAATTTTGAAGCAAAAACACATTGACAAGGCAAGCTCTTTGGCTGTGAATTTACACATGGCACCACTTCCTGAATATCGCGGTTGCAATCAATTTTCTTTTGCCATAATTGATGATAAAAAAGTTTTTGGTACTACTCTACACAAAATGACATCGGGTATTGATGACGGCGATATTATTGCCGAGCGACGGTTTGAAATTGCCGAGGATATTTGGGTGGAAGATTTATATAAAAAAACATTAGCCGAGAGCAAAATACTTTTTGCTGAAAATATTAGCCAAATACTTTCTGGTGATTATCAAATAGTAACGCAGAAAAGTCTTGAAAAAAAAAGGGGGACAAGTTATCATTTTAGGAATGAAATTAAAGAGTTGAAACTGATAGATGAAAGTTGGTCTCAAGAAAAAAAGGAGAAGCATGTGCGAGCTACATTTATGAGTGGTTTTGAGCCTCCGTTTTCTCTGATAAATGGTACTAAAAAATACTACGATAAAAATTCATTTTGAAAAATAAAATAGTTTGTACCGTCACCAATGATCTGAACTACGATCAACGTATGATTCGTATTTGTTCGTCTCTGGCCAATGCTGGTTATGATGTGTTATTAGTTGGGCGAAAGAGAAAAAATTCGCCACCCATCACAGAACAAAATTTTGCTCAACGTAGATTATTTTGCTTTACTCAAAAAGGTAAATGGTTTTATATAGAATACAATATTCGTTTATTTTTCTTTTTGCTTTTTATTAAAACAGATTGTTTCACGGCTATAGATTTAGATACGATTTTGCCCAATCTTTGGGCAAGCAAATTGCGCGGTAAAAAACGAGTGTATGACGCGCATGAATTGTTTTGTGAAATGGAAGAAATAATTTCTAGACCTCATATTTACAAACTTTGGAAACTGATTGAAAAATATGCTGTACCGCAATTTCCTAATGGTTATACAATCGGCCATTGTTACAAAAATGAATTTCAAAAGATGTATAATGTAGAATATGAAATTGTACGAAATGCAGCAATTTTAGATTCTAAAAACGAACCTAATAGTAAAAAGGAAAAACACATTTTTTATCAGGGCGCGGTCAACGAGGGGCGTTGTTTTGAAACCCTTATCCCAGCTATGAAATTTGTTCATTCAAGATTGATTGTGTGTGGCGATGGCAATTTTATGGAGCACGCGAAAATGCTTGCTAAAGAAAATGGGGTAGAAGAAAAAGTGGTTTTTAAGGGCTATATCCCACCTGCAGCTTTGCAGGAGTTTACAAAAGAAGCCTACGTCGGATTAACGCTTTTTCAAGAAACTGGGAAAAGTAATTACTACTCTATGGCCAATCGTTTTTTTGATTATATGCACTTTTGTGTACCGCAGATTACGGTGAACTTTCCTGAATATAAAAAAGTAAATGATAAGTACGAAATTGCCATTTTAGTGCCTGATACACAAGTGGAAACCTTGGCGAAAACAATGAATAAAATTTTGGAAGATGCTGAATATTATAACCGACTTACTCAAAATTGTTATGCCGCCCGTGCAGAATATAATTGGCAAAATGAAGAAAAAAAATTGATCACATTTTATAAAAAATTGTTTGGATAAAAAATTACATATTGTATCGTTTGATGTTCCGTTACCCGCAAATTACGGCGGGGTGATTGATGTTTTTTATAAATTGAAAGCACTTCATGCTGCGGGTATAAAAATTATTTTGCACTGTTTTGTTTATGGAAAAAGAGCCGTGAATGCCGAGCTGGAAAAATATTGTGAGGAAGTAAATTATTACGGTCGCCTCACCGGCATGCAGGGTTTATCATTGCTACGACCATACATTGTCAACTCGCGGAAAAGTGAACAGCTGCTAAAAACATTGCTTATAAACGATGCACCCATTTTATTTGAAGGTTTACACACTTGCTATTTTCTTAATCACCCTTCGCTCGCTGGCAGAAAGAAATATGTACGTGCACATAATATTGAACATGAATATTACACCGCATTGGCAAAAGCGGAAACTTCAAGGTATAAGAAAATGTATTTTTCGGCGGAGGCTAAATTGCTACGGCAGTATGAGGAGGTTTTAAAATCTGCAACTGCCGTTTTGCCAATTTCGGAAAGGGACACTGCATATTTTGCGCAGAAATTTTCAGCAAAAATGGTTCCTGCTTTTCACGAAAATAGTGAGGTAAACATAAAAATAGGATGTGGCGAATACTGCTTGTACCAAGGAAATCTGGCCGTGGCCGAAAATCGTCAAGCTGTAGAATATTTGATTGAGAATGTTTTTTCTAAATTAGAAATTCCCATAAAAATTGGAGGAGCAAATCCAAGCCTGGAATTAAAAAATTCAATTTCAGATTATAAAAATATTGAGCTAATAGAAAATCCTACTGATGAGCAAATGCAAGATGTGATGCGTAACGCTCAAGTACACGTTTTGTATTCAGCCGAGCAAAGCGGGCTAAAACTAAAATTGCTCAACAGTCTTTTTCAGGGAAGATTTGTAGTTGCCAATAGCAATATTTTGGTAAATGAAAAACTGCTGCATTGCGCAAATTGTGCTTCCACTCCGCGAGATTATATTCAATTGATACACGAAATTTGGGGACAAAAATTTAGCGAAGAAATGATTGCGAAAAGAAACCAATTATTGCAAACTGACTTTTCAAATGAGCGAAACGCGGAAGCTTTAATTGAAATAATATTCTCCTAAATCACCATGGAATGGTCAGCCACCTGGCCATGCTCAGTGCGCACCACGCGCGATTTGAATTTTTGGATAATATTGTAATCATGCGTAGCCATAATAATTGCTGAGCCAAAATCTTGACAAATACTATGCAGTAAATACATAATTT
>JBBSPP010000326.1:0-4109 GCA_038258625.1 Chitinophagales bacterium | reverse complement strand
CTACCAAAGCATCGAAACCAACCAACTAAACATCCGCAACGCAAGCGGCGCGGCACTTTTGATTACCTTGGAGTTTTATGATATGGGGTAAGTTTTTTTAGTGAAAAACTAAAAACTAAAAGGCCTGCCACCTTCAGCGTGGTGAAAAATGCTGCGGTTTTTACCGCGCTTTTTTTTTGCGAAGAAGTTCAATTATAAAAAAATACGTACAACCTACTACTTACGACTTAGTGAACTTAAACTGCTGCACCTTGCCGGAAGCTACTTCGCTAATTTGCAAAATATAATTACCCACAGCAAGGTCGGCAATAGTAAACTGCAAAGCTGATGATACCGAGGAGTTCATTTGACTCCACCGTTTTTTGCCGTCCAAGGTATAAATGCTGGCTACAAAAGCACCATTTATTTTTTCGTCCGTTTTTATATTTATAGTTTCGGTAGCGGGGTTGGGGTAGAGGGTGGCTTCAGTAAAAAGATTATTTACATCAGTTAGCCCAACGGGTACATCGGTAAAGTAAAAAAGATATTGCTCATTGGGCTGATAGGTATTGCTTACATAATTTTCGTTGAGCGAGTGTATGAGGCTATCATTATTATTATAGCTGTACAAATCTCGGGCACTCTCGGCCCAGCCTGCTGGCCCGGCACCTACTGAGTGTGTTATTTTATTATTTAAATTACTACCATTGTAGGTGTACTCGCGTCTTTTATTATTATCATAATTGGCGGTGGTGCTGTTATACACTTGGTCGCGCGCCTCGCTTAGTTGGTTATTGGCGTTGTAAGTATTGGTGAGCAAGGCCGAATTTTTCCATACACTGGAAGCCGTATCATACACCTGAGACGCCACCGTGCTAAGCAAATTAGTATTGTATGTATAAAAAGAACGCACATCAAAATACCAATTATTGCCTGCAGTATCATTATACGAAATAGTGCTTTGGGCCAAGTTGGGCGGTGTGGCGCTGCCGTTTATTAAATTCACCGTTTGTTTGTAGCCATACCAGCCTGCATTGCTAGCATCAAACCGTGATTCTACCAATTTGGAAACTTCGCCAAAAGCATACTGATACTCATACTTAAACGTGCCCTGATAATTACTGTTCACGATCGTATAATTTTCTTTCAGCACTAATTGGTTGGCGCCATTGTAGCCTAAATCTTGTCGCGTGGTAGGCAACCAACTACTGCCATTCCAAGAGAATGTTTCTAATTTGGTAAGGAGGTTATTGCCGTTGTAGGTATTCACTATTCGGCCTGTGTTGCCCCATGCGTTTGCGCCGGGGTTCCAGGTTTGGTACAGAATATCTGTTTTTTGATTGTTGCTATTGTAGGTGTAAATATATTTTGTGCTATTGAGCCATGAGCCATTGATCCAGTTTTCGCGGTAGTAAGTTACTTCGTTTCCTGTACCATCAAAAGTAGAGGTGGTGCGGTAAAAATTATCCCACGTAGTGGCCGCACTTATCCGGCGCGAAAGGCGCGTCCACTCTTTGCCAAATGCATTGTACTGAAACACCAGCGAGTCTTGCCCTTGCCAAGCATTGTTGGCATATTTATCATAGCGCAGGGCTATTTTTCTATTCACCGTTGTTTGCCCAACGGCAGTTATAGTGAAAAAACAAGCGAATAGAAAAAGTAAATTTTTGTACATACGGGCGTAAAATTAGGCTAATGCAAACTGATAGTGGGACATGAAAATGTAAAATTTTAAGCACCGAAAAAAAGGGATGCTTACTGCACCTAGTTGTTCTTAGTGGTTGGTTAGTTTTGCCACTTAGTTCACAAATAAATTCGGAGGATTTTTTTCTATAGTAACGTTTTCATTTACCCATACAATTCAAAATGTATTTGATCTTTGGTGTATTGTAATGCGGCTAATTCTGCCCGCGCTTGGTCCACCATATCGCGCCAGCCACAAAACATAAAGCTCACTAGCCCATGTTCATAACTCGCTGCAATTTTATGATACACCTCATGCACGTAGCCTTGGTAGCCATTATAATTTTCGCGCGAGAGGCATACATGAAAATTAAAATTGGGCATCTCGGTGGCGAGTTGCTCCATTTCTTTTTTATATAAAATATCTTCCTGCGTGCGTGCACCAAATACAAGGTCGATGGTATTGAACGCCAAATTATTATTTTTTAAATAAAGAATCATACTCCTGAAAGGCGCAATGCCCGTACCCGTGCACACAAAAATGTGATGCTTGGTAAGATCTTTGGGCAAATTAAAAACACCCAACGCGCCACGGTACGGCAGCTCGGTACCTACGTTGCATTTTGCACGGTCAAACAAATACTCCGATGCCCAACCATTGGCCACTTTGCCAATAATGAGTTCTAGCACATTGCCGTCGTGGGGCGCGCTGGCTATTGAGTAGGAGCGTAGGCGTTTATTTCGCTTTTCGTGTATGGGCAAATCAAAAGTAATGAACTGACCCGGCGTAAAATCAAATTGTGTTACGTCTTGAATTTCAACAGAAAAAATAGCGGTTTTTTCTGTAATATCTTCGATATCAATGATACGTGCAGTTTGCCAATTGAGCATAGTATATTACTTTTAGGGTTCAAACTTAAAACTATGAAAAAAAATTTACTTATTCTCTTTTCCGTGTTGCTGTATTGTACTACTTGTACTGCCGCAATTTTTCCGCTTTCCATGCAAAGCCGTGTAGCCGAATCCCAAACCTTGGTTTTGGGCAAGGTAATTAATACGATTTCCTATTGGGATGCCAACCATGCAAATATTTACACGCTGCATGATATAGAAATTACCGGCTACCTCAAAGGCCGCACGAATGCCATGCATATTGGCCTCATTGATCTGGGCGGTATTGTAGGTGCCGATATGCAAGAAACTAATCCGTCGGTGCATTTGAGCGTAGGCGATGTGGGTGTATTTATGTTGGGTGCTGATGTTGCTACCAGTTTAAAAGCGCCAAATTATCAATCATCGGGCACTAATTTTTTGCAGGCCTTACCTACCGCTTCTATACAGGGTGCTATCCTTTTTCAAAATGGTAGATGGTTGGATCCTAGCGCGCCAAATGATATTTTGACTACCGCTGTTTTTCTTACTAATTTGCAACAGCTTACGGGTAATACGCTTACTAGCCCAGCGGGCTTAGAAATTAATATTAATAATCTAGCTCTATTTAATGGTGGCCAAGCGAGCAACAAAACGTTGGCGGTTACTTCATTGCAAGATGGCTCCCTTACCACAACCACCGTTTTTCGGGCTGGCGTAAGTAACAATGCAACCATGGAAATGATTATAAATGGTAGTGGTTTTGGCAATACGCCGGGTACAATTACTTTTCCTAATGCTGATGCTGGTGGCGGAGCTAATACATTTGTTTTTCCGGGTACTAGTGCTGCCAATTATAACGATAGAGGCGCACCATCTGATATTATTAGTTGGACACCCACTCAGATTCGCATTCGCGTACCATCGAGTGCAGGCACAGGGACTATTGAAATTTTTAATTCATCCAATGTAAGCCAAGGCACCGCTAGCATCACGATTGATTATGCATTGATACCTGTCTATAGTACGTTTTCTGGTTTTGCTACCGAAACTAGTCAATTTGTAAAACTAGCCAATATCAATGCTACTGGAGGTTACACATTTAATATTAGTAGTGGCGGCTCGGCAAATTTATTCACTAACAACCCTGCTAAGGCCGCGCTGAATCGTGCATTTGATACTTGGCGTTGTGGTTCCTCGGTTAATTTTTCACTCAATCTTGCCACTGCCACCACAACTGGTTTTGCAAGTGATAACGAAAGCGTAGTGCTTTTTGATAATACACTAGCTAGTGGCGTATTAGGCCGAGCTACATCTCGCTTTGCAGCAGGCGCAACTGGTGCCTGCAATATGCACAACACTTATTGGCGGCTTAATGAGGTGGATATTCAGTTTTTGACCATCCCTTCAGTTGGCACTACATGGAACTATAATAATGCTGGCACAGCATTTAATCAATATAGTTTTGAAACAGTAGCCCTGCACGAAATAGGACATGGACATGGCCTTGGCCATGTGGTTGATAATAATAAAGTAATGCACTTTGCTATTAGTAACGGCACTCAAAATACCACCTT
>JBBSPP010000325.1:0-4111 GCA_038258625.1 Chitinophagales bacterium | reverse complement strand
GAGCTAGGCAATAATTCTTTTTGATTTAATTTTCTAAAAACTTGTACGGTCGTCAGCACATCTTTTTCGCAATAGGTTTTTATGCGCTCAATATTTTTTTCTTCGTAAAAAACTCGGGCTACGTCAGCACCATTAATGTCTGATTTTGGCGTGGCAATCCCGAGGCACGCCGCCATCAAATCAAGCGAAGTATAATGTTTGTAATCGCCAAACTTCCATAATTGGAGTGTATCAAGTATGGGCGAATCCCATGGTTTAATGGACTGAATTTGAGATAGCACATCGGGTAAGGGCACGCCCATAATGATGGCGCGCCGGCATAAATAGGGAATGTCAAACTCCTTAATATTATGCCCGCAAAATTGCTTGGGTCGGCCTTTGAAAAAAGCGGTTACCTTATCAAAAAATTGTAACAATAATTCTTTTTCTTCGCCTATAAAAGATGTAATTCGTAGCCGCTCTTCCTCAGCTTCTTCATAAATAAAACCGGCACTAATGCACACAACTTTTCCAAACTCCGCATAAATTCCAGCCTTTGCGTATGCTTCCTGGGGTGTTTCGTCTTGGGCAATTCTGCCCGCCTTGTGCGCCCAAAGTGTCTGCATACGGTCGTCCAAATCTGCGTAGGTTGGTACTACTGGCACAGTTTCAATATCTATAAAAAGGATGTCTTTCATGTTTCTGCAGGGCTAAAATATAACAAAACTTTATTCAAAGAAGATATTATCTGAAATCACTTTTTTTATTTTTGCCAATGAAGAAAAAATATTAATTATGTCAGAAGAATTTAAAACAGAAAGCCCGAAAACGAACAATATGTTGCTAATAGGTATAATTGTATTATTGGTTGGGGTGGGGGCTTATTTTTTTATTACAAAAAACCAAGTAACCAAAGAAAAAGAGGATACCGAGTTGCGCTTGGACGAAGTAAATATTGAAAAAGAAACGCTGAACCAAGATTACAATGCTGCCATTGCGCGCCTCGATAATATGACCAGCGAAAATGCGAGCATGGATAGTTTAATAAAAAGCCAAGGTGGTGAACTAGATAATATGCGGGGCGAGATTAAGCGAATTTTGAACGATAAAAACGCTACACAGGCCGAACTTAAAAAAGCGAAAAATATGATTACAGAATTTGAAAATTTGACGTCAAAATTTCAAAAACAAATTGGCGCGTTGAAGAAAGAAAATATTGAGCTTATTGAAAATAATAGAAATTTAGCCGAGGCTAAACAAACTACAGAAATAGAAAACCAAGGTTTAAAAGATAATAAGCGAGAATTAGAAGAAACTGTAGAAGTGGGTTCGGTATTGAGTGCCGCCAACATTTCGATGAAAGTGGTTGACAAGAAGAAAAATCTCTTTGGCAAGGAAAAACAAAAGGAAACGATCAAAGCACGAAAAGCAGATTTGCTTGAAGTTGATTTTTCGCTCGGTGTAAACAGAATTATAGAAAGCGGCGAGCAAACAATTTTTGTAGCGGTAAAAGATCCTAGCGGAAAAGTAATTCGTTCCACGGGCAATGCTTCGGGTTCCATTCAAATGGCAGACGGTGCATCAAAAGAATACACGACAAAAAAAGTGGTGCCTTATACAAAAGGTAAAAATTCATACAACATTAAAACCACTTGCGTACCCACCGATAATTTTAGTGCTGGAACATACACCGTGGAGCTTTATCATAAAGGCTACCAAATAGGGCAAGACAATATAACTTTAAAATAATAAAATTTTCATTCATGAATATTGCTATCGGTTGCGACCACGCGGGCTACGAATTAAAAGATGTCATTAAAAATTACTTTGAAGAAAAAGGATTTTCGTTTGACGACAAAGGTACAAATGGCCCAGAAAGCGTTGATTATCCTGACTTTGCGCATGCTGTAGCCGGTGCTGTAGAAAATGGCGCGGACTGGGGGATTTTAATATGTGGCAGCGCACAAGGCGTGGCCATGACGGCCAACAAACATCAGAAAATTAGAGCTGCTGTAGTGTGGAACGAGGAGATTGCCAAGCTCTCGCGCCAGCATAATAACGCAAATATAATATGCCTTCCCGCCCGCTTTATTTCTGAAAACGAAGCCATTCAATTTGTCGAGGCCTTTGCCAATACCGAATTCGAAGGTGGTCGACACGAAGGACGCGTGCAGAAAATGCCTTGCTAATTTTATACTTTCTTTTTTTATTGTAAATGTTGTAGCCGTTATTTTTGTTAGCCAATAATGAACAATACCTACGCTTCTCTCATAGACCAAACATTTTATTTTCCGCAAGAAGGCTTTAATCTAAAAGACGGTTATCTGCAATTTAATGGGGTAGATTTAAAATCAATAATCGACAAATACGGCACGCCGCTAAAACTTACTTATCTACCCAAAATTGGCAATCAAATAAATAAAGCTAAAAATTATTTCGATAAAGCCATCAAAAAAAATAATTATGATGGCGAATATTTTTATTGCTACTGTACCAAAAGTTCGCACTTCTCTTTTATAATAAACGAAGTTTTAAAACACGGTGTACACATTGAAACTTCGCATGGCTATGATTTAGAAATTATAAAAAAGCTGTACGCCAAAAAGAAAATTACCAAGGACATTCATATTGTTTGCAATGGTTTTAAAACGCCCAACTACACAAAAAACATTTCGTACCTAATAAATAATGGGTTCAAAAATGTATTACCCGTTTTGGATAGCAAGGAAGAATTGAATGTATACCAAAAAAGAATAAAAACTCCTGAGCCAGTAAACGTGGGCATTCGTATTGCCGCTGATGAGGAGCCTACTTTTGATTTTTATACTTCGCGCCTCGGTATCCGCAAGCGAGATGTAAAAGATTTTTACGATGAAAAATTAAAAGACAATAAAAAATTTAATCTTAAAATGCTCCACTTCTTTATGAACAAAGGCATCAAAGATGATTTTTATTATTGGCGCGAGCTGCAATCTATCGTCACGCTTTATTGCGAGCTAAAAAGTAAAAGCCCAACGCTTGATTCTTTAAATATTGGCGGTGGGTTTCCGATCAAAGATTCGTTGGCATTTAAGTATAACTATAAATACATGGTGAATGAAATTGTGGCGACGATTAAAAAAGTATGTCGGCGGCACAAAGTAAAAGTGCCGAATATTTATACTGAGTTTGGCAGTTTTACAGTTGGTGAAAGTGGTGCCACAATTTACTCGGTGATAGGCGAAAAACAACAAAATGAAAAAGAAACGTGGTACATGATTGATAGTTCGTTCATCACAACCCTTCCTGATGTTTGGGGCATCAACGAAAAGTTTTTGATGCTGCCCATAAATAAATGGCAGGAGGAAAGCCAAGAGGTACACCTCGGGGGCTTGACCTGCGATAGTCATGATTTTTATACAAAAGAGGAATACATAAACGCGGTTTTTTTACCAAAAGCAAATATGAAAGAAAGCCAAAGCAAAGATTACGAACCGTTGTACATTGGCTTCTTCCATACGGGCGCTTATCAAGATCAGATTAGCGGGTATGGCGGCATAAAACATTGCCTCGTACCATCGCCCAAACATATAATTATAGACATGGACGAAAAAGGAAAAATTACGGACAAACTTTACGCCAAAGAACAAACAGCGCAGAGTATGCTAAAGATTTTGGGATATAATTAAATTACATTTTCAATTTTTGAATAAGCCGTAAACTGCTCGCCACGGCAAAAAGCCAAAAGGCATATACCGCTTTCCTCGGCTACTCGAACTGCCATTGAGGAAGGCGCTGATACTGCTGCCAAAAATGGAATATTGGCTTTATAAGCCTTGCGCACAATTTCGTAAGACAAACGACCGCTTACCAAAATAACTTTTGCACGTTCTAAAATTCCTTGCAACAGCAAATCGCCAATTACTTTGTCAACGGCATTGTGCCGGCCAATATCTTCTTGGATAGAAAGTAATTTTCCTTCCAAAGTAAATGCTGCCGAAGCATGAGAACCACCTGATTTTTCAAATGTATTTTGTGCATCTCGCATAGTGTTGAACATTTTTTCAACAAGTGCTGCTGAAAGTTTTTCAGTATTTTGTAATGCTGCGCCAAGGTACAAATCTGTTTCTTGCATGCCGCACATACCGCAACT
>JBBSPP010000324.1:0-4121 GCA_038258625.1 Chitinophagales bacterium | reverse complement strand
TTTTCAACTTCTAGATTTACCTCGGTTATGTAGCCCAAATTATTTTTGTTGGTGACAATAAAATTTGGGTGGTCATCTGTTCTTACATAAATATCTTCAGTCAGCAAAATGCCGCGCACCAACGCTTTTTCGTTGCCTGGTGAGCGCATAGTTATTGTATAGGGTTCGCCATTAATAGAAATACTTAGCATTTCCTCAACTGACAAATTATCTTCAACTTGCTGGAAGTCTGCGCCTTTTGATTTTTTTCCTGTTACTTTTTCTATCACTTTGCAAAATTATTAATTCTTAGCTTCTAGCTTTGCAAACTGCGCTACAATATCACCGGCTAATCTACTTGCACCAAATCGAAAATACTCATTCGTCATCCATTTTTCTCCTAATGTTTCTTCGAGCATTGTTAAATACTGTAAAGCTATTTCAGCGGTTGAAATTCCGCCAGCTGGTTTCATGCCAATCATTTTTCCTGTTTGATTGTAATAATCGGCAATTGTTTGTAGCATTACGTAAGTCGCTTCCATTGTTGCCGCTGGTTTTATTTTTCCCGTGCTTGTTTTTATAAAATCAGCGCCTGCCGCAATCGCTATTTCACTAGCTATCCGCACGTTGTTTAAATTTTCAAGTTCTCCCGTTTCAAGAATAACTTTTAAATGATGCTTGCCGCAAGTTTCTTTTAAAGCTGCAATTTCATCATATACAAAATTGTATTCCCTTTCCAAAAATTTTCCTCGGCTGATGACCATGTCTATTTCCTCGGCTCCTTGGTCTAGAGCAAATTTTGTTTCGGCTATTTTAATTTCTAGGCTTGTTTGTCCGCTAGGAAATCCACCTGCTACCGACGCCACTTTTACGCTTGAGTTTTCTAATTCCTTTATGGCTAATTGTACAAAATTTGGATAAATACAAACAGCGGCTACGGGTGGCAATCCAGGTATATCATCCGCAAGGTGAACGGCCTGATGACACAGCTGCTTTATTTTTGCTGTCGTATCGTTTCCTTCAAGTGTGGTAAGGTCAATCATGCTCAAGACAAGTTTTAGATTTTGCGTTTTACTTCCATCCTTTTTTATTGATTGAGTTTTAAAACGCGCCACAGATTTCTCCATATCTGCTGAGTCAATCTTGGGTATTTTAGTAAAATCGAGATTCATTGTTTTTCAAAAGTAGCCAATGTAATGAAACTTTTATATGAATCAGAAAAGTGATATGGTAAGCTTGGAAGTGATAATTTTTAATCGTAGTTACCGTACAATTTAAACTTCATTTTTTATAAATTTTAGGTTGCAAAAAACCGACTCCAACTTAAAAAGAGTTTGGAATATGTATATTTGAAAAATGAAATTGTACGCTTCTTTTTTTCTTGGTTTTTTCTTTTTGCTTTATTCAATTCATCTCAATGCGCAGGATAATCCGAAAGCCGAACAACAGTCCTTTGCCGAAATAGGCGTTGGATTAAATTCAAACCACACCGTTTTCTCTGCAGCGTATCATCATAATTGGCATTTGAGTGCTACCAAAAAAACATGGAAAGATTTTTATATTGGTACAGGTTTGCGGTTTAATGCATTTGGTGCACGAGATGTAACTTTTATTTCGGCTCCGCCGAGCCTGTATAAAACCGATAATGCCGACTCTATTCTCGCGCCGGCACCTGCTATTTATAATGTAAATATTTTTCTGAATTTGGGGTATCAAATAACGCCCAAGTTGCAAGTGGGTTTTGATATTGATGTGGCTGGTTTTTCCTTTGGGCCAAATGGTAGTCCCATATTTATTTCTGGCGGCGTGGGTCAGGTAGTGAAGGTGAATCCTACGCCGACCAATATTTTATTGATAAGTTCGAACAATCGTGGCTCGCTGCTGAGCAATTTATATGTGCGCTATAAAATTTCGGATAAGTGGGGGGCGCGCCTTTCGTACCAAACTTATTATGCCGAAATAACCACGGAAAAATTATGGCAAACTGTACCAGTAAATAACCAACGTTTTCGGCATACAACCAAGCTTATTGGGCTCGGGTTCAATTATAATTTTAGATAAAAAAAACTATCGGCTGGAAAGAATTTCTTTCATTTCATTAGCCACTTTTTTTGCTTCGTGCGCTGCTGCTTGGGCAAAATCTGTGCCTCTACTTGCATAAATAATTGCGCGAGAAGAGTTTACCAAAATAGCTACGTCATCGGTCAAGCTCACTGCCGAAATTTCTTGCAAATTGCCACCTTGGCTGCCTACGCCTGGGATTAGCAAAAAGTGGTTTGGAATAATTTTGCGTAAGTCACCTAAGTGCACCGCTTGTGTAGCGCCAGTTACAAACATTAAGTTTTCATTGCTGCCCCAAGTGCTAATTTTTTCTACTACTTCTTCGTACAATTTTTTGCCATTTGCTAATTCTATCAATTCAAAATCTTCGGCACCTTGGTTAGAAGTCAGCCCCAAAACAATGGTCCATTTATTTTTATAATCTAAAAATGATTGCAACGAATCTCTGCCCATATAAGGTGCAACTGTTATTGCATCACAATTCATTTTTTCAAAAAAAGCTTTGGCATATTGGTTAGATGTATTGCCTATATCTCCACGCTTGGCATCGGCAATAATAAAATGGGTGTCGGGAATCATTTTAAAAGTTTCCATCAGGTTTTTCCAACCGTCGGCTCCTTGTGCTTCATAAAATGCTGTGTTTACTTTATAGCTTACGCAATAGTCTTTTGTAGCTTCAATTATTGCTTCATTAAAAGCTAAAACATCAGCGTTCAAATGCGGCGGCATTTTTTCAATATCAGTATCCAATCCTACGCAGAGGTAGGATTTTTTTTGTTTAATTTGGGTGATTAGTTGTTGTCTGTTCATTTAAAAGTTTATGTAAATTCAAAATATTTTTTGTGTAAATTCAAAATCGGCTCGAACATTAATCTTCCAATATTTTCAACTTCTTATCTTATTTAATACTTCTCCATTTTATCATCAATCAGCGCATCGGCATCTTTACGTGCATGCAACTTCATATTTATAATTAAATCATCAGCGCCTGCCAAAAGGCAAGCGTTTTTAATATCCGAAACCAGTTTCATTACTTCTTCATATTCACCTTCAACCACTGTTTCAAAAGGGCAAACCACATATTTCAATCCGCTATTTGCAATCAGAGAAATTGCTTTGTCAATGATTTCGTATTTATCTGCCGAAACAGAAAATGGTAAAACTTGTATGGCTAAATTTATTTTATTCATTATGCTATCATTTCTACAATTTTAGTTGGGTCCAAATTCGCGTTTCTGATACTCAAATGCTGCGCAACACTCTCAGCCAATTTGGTAAAAGCTTCTTGTGTAATTTTATTATCATCATTTAGCACAGCTGGTTTGCCCTCATCGCCACCTTCACGAATACTTTGTACCAAAGGAATTTGCCCTAGGTATGGAATTTCAAATTGCTCGGCAAGTATTTTTCCGCCACCTTTCCCAAAAATATAATATTTACTATCCGGCAATTCTGCTGGGGTGAAGTAAGCCATATTTTCTACCAGGCCTAAAATTGGAACTTTAATCTGCGGCCCGTCAAACATCATGATGGCTTTTTTTGCATCTGCCATTGCAACTTCCTGCGGAGTAGTTACAATTAATGCACCCGTTACAGGGATTGTTTGTACCATGGTGAGATGAATATCGCCCGTTCCTGGCGGTAAGTCAATAACCAAATAGTCTAACTCGCCCCAATTTACATCTGTCACAAATTGTTTGAGCGCGCTGCTCGCCATTGGCCCGCGCCACACCACGGCTTGTTTGTCATCGATCAACAGGCCAATGCTCATAGCTTTCAGCCCCATTACCTCTATAGGTACAATTTTTCCTTTGCCTTCAATATCTTTCATCATGGGGCGCTCACCACGAATGCCCAGCATTATTGGTACAGAAGGTCCGTAAATATCAGCATCCATAATACCCACTTTTGCGCCCGTTTTTGCCAAGGCCAACGCCAAATTTACGGAGACAGTCGATTTTCCTACGCCACCTTTGCCGGATGCAACCGCTATAATATTTTTTACATTGGGCAATATTTCGTCGCCGTTTTTTCTGTTATTTGTAACATTGGCGGTAAAATTTTCAGTTAACTGATCTTCT
>JBBSPP010000323.1:0-4153 GCA_038258625.1 Chitinophagales bacterium | reverse complement strand
GCCCAATGACAACGGGGACAGTGCCACACGTGGGCGGTCCCATACTGCCGGCCGGCGAGCCATCGGTTTTGATAGGCGGTATGCCAGCGGCACGGGTTGGCGATATGGCAGTTTGCACAGGCCCGCCTGATACCATCGCGGTAGGTTCTAGCTCGGTTTTGATAGGGGGGATGCCAGCCGCGCGTATGAATGATAGTACAGCACATGGCGGTACAATTATGTTGGGTGACTTTACAGTTTTGATAGGATAGAAAAAAATTATGAACGAGGATAAAACATTTTTAGGTATTGGTTGGCAGTTTCCGCCAGCGTTCCCGTCGGCACAAGTTGGCGTGGCAATGACGGCATACGAAGAAAATATTCATAATAGCATCATGGCTATTGTAACTACAGGGCGTGGCGAGCGATTTATACATACGCTATTCGGCTGCGATCTAACTGATGATATTTTTGAGAGCCTCGGCACCACTGAAATTAATAGAATAAAAAATAAAATAAAAGAATCACTTCTCTATTTTGAACCGCGTATAAAAGTAGAAAAAATTAATTTAGATTTTAGCAACATACAAGCGGGCCGATTAGAAATACTGGTACAATATACCGTGATAGCCACCAATACGCGCAACAATATTGTGTTTCCATTTTACGAAAAAGAAGCCACAGACATCTAATGCAAGACTGCGACAACATATCACCTTATCTACTCAGCGCGGGCGTTACCGAGCTAGATAGAGCCTTGAAAATGCTTCAACCCGAAAGCATTTCCATTATGCATTTGGGTGTAGAAGAGTGGATAGAATTTACACATTCGTTTGCTAAGCATATAAACTATTACACTGCCGATACCGAAACCCCTTCAGGTGATTGGCAAGCTTTTTATGAAAAAGCGCTGGCATTAAAAAGTGAAATTGCTACTTATGATAAAGGCGAAATTCCTGCGCACCTTACGTTGTTGGTCGCGTTTTTAAATTTACTAGAGTATCCTCGTGAAAGCATCAATGGCATCACCAAACGTCATCTTGATTTTTATTATAGAGATGTGTTGCAATTGCAAAATCGCGCGTTTGAAGCAGATCAGGTTTATACAGTTTATGAACTTAATAAAAGCACCGAGGAATTTTTATTAGAAAAAAACACCTTGCTAAATGGCGGCAAAGACAGCGAAGGAAATGTGCAACACTATGCCGTAGAGGAAGATATTGTGCTGAGCAAAGCGACAATTACAAATTATAAAACTATTTACACAGGTCAAAATAATGTGTACAAAACAGCCACTGATGAAGTAACAGCTATCAACGGGGAGTATCCATTTGGCTATGGTAGCGCGGCAGAGTTTGGTTTTTCTATTGCATCCAGTACTTTATTTTTAAAAGAAGGAAGCCGTAAAATAAAAATCAGAATTACATGTAATCGTAATATTTCGCTTACTTGGTCCAGCTTGGTAAGCATCTATTTTTCTACAGATAAAGGGTGGGTAAAAAAAACAACTTCATCGCTGCCAGGCGATAGTTTTCTTAATGAAAGCAAGAATAATAATGACCTACTATTCATGTTTGCTCTAGGCGAAGATGACGAACCATTAGTAGCGCCCACCATGGAATTGCATGGCCGCACGGGCAATGTACCCGTGGTCAAATTTTTGTTTGATGCTCCCAGCAGTTTTAAAAATGCATTTTTAGTTTGGAGGGATATTGAATTGCAAACAATAAAAATAGACACGGAAACAGTTTACTCCGAAAGCTTAAAAATAAAAACCGACCAAGGTTTCGTTGATACAAAAAATGAATTTTTTCCGTTTGGTGCTGTGCCTAAAAAAGGAAGTGTATTAAAAGTACATGCTGATGAATTGGTCGGTAAATATGTAACAGGAGCTGATGTGCAAATTATTTGGAAGGACCGCCCTGATGATTTTAGAGATGTTTATAAAGCCTATTATCAACGATATTATGATAATGATTTTAGCCCAACAACTTTTACCACGGCTTCGCCACCTTCAATTATAACCGATGCAAATGGTACCAATCGTTTTACAGTATCATCGCACGATAATTCTGAATCATTGTTTGGCACAGGGAATAAGAAATTTTCCCATTTTGATTTTCCGACCTTGTACGATCCTACGAGTTCAAATCACTATCCAATTAATTTGACCTTACAAAATGATTTTGCGCATAAAGAATATGGAATTATTACAGCGGTGGCCGTTAGTATAAAAGGGACTATCGACAGTGCTTGGCCAAAGGATACAACATCTACCGTGCCGCTGTTACCACAACCTCCATACACGCCCCTTGCAGAAAGTATTTCCCTTACGGCACGCACCACGGCTAGCTTGACGGTTTCGCAAAAAGGGGTACAACTAAGTTGGGAACTTCCATTTGGATATCATCCATTTGCGGGTTTGCAAAAGAATTTTTTACCACCACTGCTAAGTAACTCTGGCGAGCTATACCTCAGCATCGAAAACGAAAAACCAAATCAACTATTCCAAATTTTAATTGCACTCGAAGAAGGTACCGAAAACCCTGACCGCGAAGTAACCGCAGAACAGCGCGAAATAAAATGGTCTTATTTGGATGGTGATACATGGCGACCATTAACCACGCTTGAAATTTTAAAAAATGAAACTGATAACTTTTTGAAAAGTGGTTTGTTTCAATTTCGAATTCCTACTTATGATGCCAACCATCACATTTTACCTATGGGTAAACTTTGGATAAAGGCACGCCTGAATAATTATTGGGATGCCGTGTCAAAAGTACAAGGCTTTCATGCGCAAGCTGTGCGAGCATCCTTTACCAATATTGGCAATTCACTTTCGCATTTACCGGTGGGCATCGAAGCCGAGACGATTAGTAAATTGGTAAATCGAAAAGCACAAATAAAAAAAATAATACAGCCGTACGCATCATATGGTGGAAAAGCCGAAGAAGAAGATGCGAATTACTACACGCGCGTAAGCGAACGGTTGCGGCATAAAAACCGAGCGGTGAGTACGTGGGATTGCGACCATTTATTGCTCGAGAAATTTGATTTTATCCATAAAGTAAAAACAATAAATCATAGCGTAAAAGAAAATTATATACAGCCCGGCGAAGTGCTAATAGTAGCTGTGCCAAGTATGCAAAATCAAAAAGTATATAATGTATTACAACCCAAAATTAGCCAAGCGAAACTAAATGAATTGGCAGCGTTTATAAATGAGCGCAACAGTTTGCACGTGGAAGCAAAAGTGATGTCGCCCACTTATTTGCCAGTAAGAATTTTGGCAAGCATAAAATATTATGAAGGTTATGATGCCAGTTTTTACGAAAAACAATTAAAGGAAGATATAACCGCTTACCTCGCGCCATGGACAACGCAGGGTGAAAACGCCATACAGTTTGGCGGACAACTATTTTATAGCCAAGTAGTGTTTTTTATAGAACAGTTACCCTACGTAGATTTTTTGAAAGAGCTACGAATTATGGTAAATGGCGGTACAGTAAAAAATCTCGAAGCTGCCGACCCCATGACTATTGTAACCTCTGTACCCGCCGCCCAGCATAGCTTTACCACCATAAACCAATCAATATGTACAGCCTAGACGAACATAAAACCATTAGCAAAAATGTGGCGACCCAAGATGGTTTGGATGCTGCATTTTTGAAGGAGAAAGGGATTGAGCATATTGAAAGATTGGGCAGAAAACTTTGGACAAATTACAATATTAGTGATTCGGGCATTGCGTTTTTAGAGGTGCTCATTTATGGTATCAATGATTTAGAAAATAGATTGCGGCAGCCGATTCAAAATATTTTGGCAAGCAAAAAAGATAATCTGGATTCGGTAAAAGAGCAATTTCATACCGCCAAAAATATACTAACGACTGTACCCGTTACACCTGCTGATTATCGCAAATTGTTCATCGATATTAATGGTGTAAAAAATGCTTGGCTGGTAAAAAAGGAAATTACAATCTACACAGAGTGCAACCCCGAAAAACCTGTTTACAGTTTTGAAGAAATAAACTCGGAGCATTGGAATACAACGTCTTTTAACCTAAAAGGATTGTATAAAATACTGATAGATTTTGACGAACTTCAACTAAACGAAGAAGACGATGCGCCACTAAATAAAATTGCGGTGCTGAAAGAAGTTATAGAAACGTTTC
>JBBSPP010000322.1:0-4157 GCA_038258625.1 Chitinophagales bacterium | reverse complement strand
TGTTCGGCTTTAATGCCCATGGTTTTGAGCATAAGTTGTACGCTCGCAGTTTCAAAAAATTGCTTGTTTACTTTCTTCTCTTGATGCACTATTTTAAAAAGTGTTTTCAATAACTGCCCCTCATGTGCGGTATCTTTTTCTCTGAAAAAATTAGTAGCACTACTATTACTTTTTATCCAAAACTGAATAAGAGCTTGCCGCATTTTTTGGCTAATAGGCGCTAATTCAAAAAAAGTAATCGCTAATTTTTCAAAAGAAAAAATATCTAATAAGCGCTTGCCAGCTGCGATGGGCCAAGGCTGATTTGACAATTGTATTTTTTCTACTAACGTTTTTAACGCTGTTTTCGTCAATGCCTTTTTTACATCAACAGTACGAATATGTGGTGGCATGTTGCCATTGATAAAATAAGTAAGTAAAACATCAGCACCACCCAAAGTCCCATTTCTTGAAAATTGGATGCCTTCATCGGTCTGTTGCGACAACATTTCTTTTTGAATTTTATTTTGAATCTTGTTTTTTATTTTATCAAAATAGTTGTCCAGTTCAGACAACGAAGCGCAACTTTCGGAGATGTTGATTGTTGGAATTTTAATTTCTCGGCCTTTATCCAATCCAAGATTACTCAAACTATTTTCTAAAGGTTGCAAAACCTTTTTTACAAACCGCTGACGAATATCATTTTCCAAATTTGCATACTGATAGCGCTGAGCCAGGTTTAGCGAAATGTCGATATGTTGTATGCGCAAATCCATTTTTATTTATTTCATATTACCCAACATTTCTTTGGCGTAGGCTCCCGCTTTGGCAGATTGAAATTCAATATTGCCTACCTCCTTTTTAAAAGCTGCCGAAAACAGACTCCCATATTTTTTGGCATAGGTTTGATGGCCTTTGGCATTTGCAGAAACCGCTTTGTCAAAAGAGGCATCCTCCATGGTAGCCAGTACATTAAAGTATGCAAGCAAATTTGTTTCTACATAAGGCATGGCGGTTTTTTGCTGCGCCGCCGGCACACTATCCAATGTATTGAAGGTGGTTGGAGAGGCTAGTTGTGCTGCCATTTTCTCCGTGCTAGCAGGCGAACTCGTAGCACTTCGAATGGCTGCCAATTGCTTGGTAGTCGTATCCAACATTGATTTTTCGGCAGCCGATGACGTACGTTGATTTTTTAAATTATCTTCTAATGATTTTAAATTTTTAGTAGTCGCCACAAGTATATTGGCACCCCGTTTATTATTGGTACTAATGGTTACACCTAAGGTTTGTTCCCAATTTCCAATTATTTTTTCATCTTCGTAGGTAATTTTTATTTGGGTTGGTGCACTGAGGCTAAAAAAAATACGATCAAACTCAAGTACTTTAAACGCTTGCTGTTTGTTATCCATGTATAATTTATACCCTTTATCCGTAAGCGGTTTTGTGTTGCCGTTGGCTAAATAATACTCGCCTTCCTTTTCTCCAGGCACTACATCAAAACCAAGCGCAACTGTTTTTTTCTGGGATGATGGCGGCGTTATAGTTTCTATCCATTTACCTTCCACTTTGGCCGTATCGTAGTTTATGGTTACCACGGTGGAATTTTCAATGGTCAAGAAAAGTCTATTCTGACCATCCACATCAATTGCCGTTTTAGTATTATCTAAATACATTTCGTAACCCTTATCCGTATAAGGCATTTTGTTTTTGTTGATAATTTCAACATTGTTTTTAGCATCAAATTGTCCCACTTCAAAGATTAATGCTATGCGTTGTTTATCAGTTCCGCTTTCTGGCTCTAGTTTCGTAATCCATTCGGGTTGGCACACTTTTCCTTCGCAGTAAATTCGCACGTCTGTAGGCTCGCTAATCAGTATTTCAAATTTTTCGTCATACGGTTTTGTAACTTTTCCTTCTTTTTTATTATTGTATTCAATAAACATTTTGCCATCACATTTTTCTTCACTTTTATCTATAAACCGATAAACATTCTCTTTCGATGTTGGCTCAAAAAGTAATTCCATTTTTTTGTACACCGTCAGTTTATATTCCTGCTCTATATCATTTATAAAAAAACGAATCTGCTGATCTCTTTTACCGTCAGGCCATTTTACTTCTTCGCTAAAAATAATTTTGCCACCATCAAACGCTGTTGGCCTCTCCGAAAATTCGTCCATAAATGCAATTGATTTTACTCCTTTTTCGGGGCTATATTTTATATTGAAATCATCATCCTCACAAATTTCTTTTTCGGTATTGGTTATTCTATATTCAGTCGGTTCTGTGGGCACTTCGGCTGGTGGCATAATTACAATCTGCGATGGCGCACACTCCGTAGCGCACAAATATGGAAGTGTAAAATCGGCCACCACGCGCTGCGATGTGGTGCCGAATGGATTTCCTTTTTCGTCATTGCCCGTATAAACTAATACAAAGGTTTCGCCTTTGCCTACGCCGGCGGTATGCTCAGCACCACTATGTTTTTTTACAAAATTGCTGAGTGTAAGCTCCAAAAGAACATCCTTTTTTCTTCGTTCAATTTCTGATTTTAACCAAACTAATTTTGAATTATAACAACACACTTCTTTCATGCGGTTATAAATATTTATCAATTCAAAAATGGCAAATTGCGCATCGTCATCTTTGGTTTGATTGGCTGCGTTTTCACGCAAGGATTTTACGTAATTTGACATTACTTTCTCAAAATTATCAGAGTCTGAACAAAATGCTTTTATCGAAGCTTGCACCTCGGCCAAGTAAGCATCGTCCGTCAAAAATTCTGACCAGTTGCGCTTGTATTTCAAAATAAGCGTGTGGATATAAAGCTGAACAGGCAGCATCACCGCCAGTTGATATTCTTGATGGGCCAAGGTACCCGTAAGATTACTAGCCAATACTTTGCCCGCCAAATTGCAATTGAGCTCATTGGTTTTTTGTTGCTCGGCTACCACATTTTTTATCGTTGCGGTGTTGTTCGTTACCACTACTGCCTCCATTTCATTTGAATTTGCTTTTACTCCAGCAACAGCATCCTTAGCTGCGGCAGCTTGCATTTCTTCTGAGGATGTGGTTGATTTTTTTGCAAAACTTTCAGTTGGCGGCACATATCGATTCGTAATTATTCGAGAACCATCAGCTGGCATATTCCCAAAAAACTCTTCAAAACCTTTTATCAAACAATTAAAATCCGTCTGCCAACTGTTGAGCATCGAATGCAAATCAGTAAAATGGCATTTGTATTTTGTCCAATCTATTCCCTTTGTATTTGGGTTTACGCTCACACTTTTTACATCAAAAGCTAGTCCGTCATCGGTTCGTATTTTATTAATCGCTAGCAAAGCACTTTCGTGCGTCATGCCCAAATGACCTTCGATGCGGTAAAATTCTTTATCCAAATGCGATGTTTGATTTGGGAAAAGCACGGCAGAATTACTGCCCAATCGGCTATAGGAATGTGTTTGGTTTGGGATTCTATTTTTTATAAATTGCTGATTCCAATGTTTGTGTGTGGTGCTATAATTATAATAGTACGGCAACGCTCGCTCGCCCAGTGATGATTCAAAACTGCGCGAACTCGTAATTTTTAATTCTCTACCGGTGGCAAAACTGTAGGATTGTAATTGCCTATAAAACCGAATCATTAGCGATTTAAATATCAACAAATTATCTTTTTTGTCTTTGTGCAACGAAGAGTAATACATCCGATGCCGACATGGTTCTTGCGCCGAATTATTATTGAGCGTACCGAGGCTTACGTGTTTGGGAAAAGCTTCTATCGCAGGATTGCAATCTGTATTGAGATGCAAAATCAGGAACTTTATTTCGGTATAAGTTTCTATCAATTCGCGCATTGCATCGTAGCGGTATTGAATATCTAACTTGCTATTTATATTATCAAACAAGGTTTTGAACGCACTGCCTACACCCTCTTTTGAAATACCATGAAACACAAAATCGATGCGTCGATCAAACTTGTCTAATATTTTTATGTACGCATTTTCCAAACTTTTGGTACTGCGTATTGTATCAATTTCTTTTTTAAAAATAGTATAAACCTGCGATGTTGTATTTGCTGAATTTGGTTTTAGCACCGCCCGATTTATGGCAAGCTCGGGCAAGTCATCATAAAACTGCCACACATTATGCTCATGGAAAATAGTGTCGCTCTCCATTAAATT
>JBBSPP010000321.1:0-4157 GCA_038258625.1 Chitinophagales bacterium | reverse complement strand
AGTACACGGCCGCATCGTTGGTGAGCCAGAATAAACAATTGTGTACACCTGCTTCGGTAGATTCGATTGTGAGCAGTAATGGGCAAGAAGATCATGTAAGCATGGGCGCCAATGCGGCTACCAAATTATTTCAGGTTGTAAAAAATACGGAACGCGTTTTGGCAATCGAATTATTGTGCGCTGCGCAAGCCATGAATTTTAGAGATGCTTCATTGCTTTCGCCAGCAGTTAAAACTTACTACGACGATTTTAGACAGGTCGTTTCATTTATGGATACAGATCGGATTATCAGTGAGGATATTATGGCCGCGACGGAGTTTTTGGTAGGATAGAATAATTTTTTTACCTGTCGCATTTTAATTTTTATCCGCTCCCTTCTTTTTCTTTTTGCTAAAAGTATAAGGGGTTTCCATATCCAACGCGATAGCTTCTTGAAGCAGTAATTTCAAAATGCCCATATCGATCTCGGCCACCGTTTGGTAGCTTAGCCCGGCTACCATCGTACGCTCTTTAAAATTGAGTAATTCTTTTGAGGGCAATTCTTTTGCTCGTACAAAACAGAGTTCTATCTCCTCACTTTTCTTTATAAAATTCAAATAACAAATCCAGGTATTGCCATAAAAAAAAGGCAGGTTGAATTTTTTAAGGATTTTGGTGGTGGGGTAGGTTCCTATTTCATTGCGCAGGGTGTGGCATACTTCGGCGAGGTTTTGGTTGGGAAGTTGGTTTATGAAAGTTTGGTAAATGGTCATGGCTTTTGCTAAAGTACATACCCATACGCAAATTAAAAAAACCGCCGAGTGCCTTGTGAGAGGTGGGGCCATGAAAAAATTTTGTAATGCTTTACTTAAAAGTATTTAGCTTTGACGACAGCCCTACACAAAAAAACCGCAGAGTCCTCTGCGCGAGACTCTGCGGGGACAAATAGGTACCGTTCTATAATCAAAAATGAAAAAGTTACTCCTTATTACAATTTTGCTTGGCTATGTGCATTGCGCACATAGCCAGCAAATGTTTACCCAAATTCCACATCGTGATTATGCCTACGTTTATCAGGCCGCTGAGATTGGCAATTCCTATTATTTTTTTTCAAACCAGTCGTTTTACATTAATAATGTGTTGAGCGGTGGTAATTATATTCATAAAACAGATGTGAACAGTAATATTGTGGACTCGTTATTATTAACCCACCCATCAATACCAGGGGTATTTTCCATAGGCCAAGAAAATGATACGCTGAATATTTATACCGCTAGAGGCAGTGAGCGTAATTTCTTGGGCTATGCAGCCAAGTTCAGCCTAGGAAGTATGCGCTACGATAGTAATTTTAAATTTATTGATTCATTTATGGTTGACATACCACAGAGTGCTTTTTTGGCGGGGTCAATATGGTACTCTAAGCGCATAAAAGATCGAATAATTTATGTAGTACAAGGGCGAGATACTTTATTGAATGCGCCCTTTCAAACTCAGCAGGACAAAATATTCGTATTAGATACTCATGGTAATTTTCTGTTCGAGAAGGTATTGATAGACTCCCTTGCACATAAATTTACCGATATTACGACTACCAATGATGGCGAAAATTTTATCGTTCGCCTCAGTGGTTATTTCAGAATGTATAACGACAGTTTCAACAATACCAAATTGGCTTTGGAACCAATGGATTACTATCCTGGTTTTAATGGTTTGGATAAGTATGATGCTGATAAATTCACTATGGGATTTATAAAAGGCGGAAATCCGAGCGTGTTATATTCAGATTCTTTTTGTGTGGACTTGCGTGATACTAATTTTAATTTGCTAAAACAACGATGCATCCCTCGGCATGCCGTGCTAAACAACTATCCCTTCAATTACAATGGATTCGATACTCGGTGGTACGATGGTACTAACAAGGATAATATCTATATTGGTAATAATTGGGGCAGCGGTGGCGCTGGGAATAGTTATTTTTCGCTCAGTAATTTAGATTCTAACCTCAACATTCGCTGGTCAAAAGTATTTGGCGGTGATTATCCTTACCAAATTGAACAATACACATCGACCAGTGATGGTGGTTGTTTTATGATGGGTATTCGTGTATTGGGTAATACACAACAAAGCACTATAGAGCCAGTGGTATTTAAAGTAAGTCAAGCAGGTGCTATAACAAGTATTACTTCGTTAGCACCATCCGCGCAAGCTTTTTTCAGCAGCTACCCGAACCCTACAACTGGCTTTTATTCCATAAAAAACAGTAGCCACACGCCTTACGAATTGTTGGTATTATCAGCAGATGGCAAGGTTATTTTGAACAAAAAAAATATCCAAGCTACACAATATGAAATAGACCTTTCGGCTGTGGTTAACGGAATATACTTTTATAAAATTTTTACGCAAGATGGGCAATCAGCTGGCGGTAAATTCTTAAAGAAGTAAAAGGTAAAGGATTATTTCTTTATAAAATTCAAATAACAAATCCAAGTATTGCCATAAAAAAAGGCAGGTTGAATTTTTTAAGGATTTTGGTGGTTGGGTAGGTTCCTTTTTCATCTCGCAGGGTGTGGCATACTTCGGCGAGATTTTGGTTGGGAAGTTGGTTTATGAAAGTTTGGTAAATGGTCATGTCAATTTTATTTCTTAATAACCCGAAGGTTCTAAACTTTCATCTTTTACCAAAACTATTTGGCCTCTTTCTGTACTATTTATTTCATCTACAAATTTTTTGAACCCATCATATTTATCTGCCGAAAATGTTTGTTGCGAAAAAAGAAATTGTTGAACAACCAGTATTTTTTTTGGTTGTTTTTCATTCAAAATATACTTGGTGTCATAAGTGCCAAATTCAGTGGAGATATTTTTTTCGGTTGGGAAACCTTCGATGTTGTAAGTTGAAGGAATGGTAATTTGCACCGTATCAATATGCGCCCCGCTGTACGGAATTGCAAACTGAATTTCTCTTTTCTCGTTAGGCAAATTTGAGTACCACTCATTAGTGTGCGGCAGTAAAATTATTGGCACGAAAATTCTTTTTTTTACCGATGGTAATGGACTATTTGTACTGAGCAAAATAGTTTCGTGCACCTCGGGAATTTGCCCTTCAATAATTTTGTGTTGGATGGTTGAAATCGTAAAATTTTTCAGCGGCATCTCTTTTTCAACAGTGTTTTTTATTTCTGCACTGGTTACAGAATTTAATTTATAAAAAATCTCATCCTGCAAAAGTCCGCGATAGTGATTGTTGCATACGACAGTATAATTACCCAACGAGTCTATCGCGGCAGTAATATTTCTCACTAATGTATTTTCCTTGGCACCCAACATTTGCGTGTTCACAATGCCGCCATTTTCCTTACTCACTAAGAGTGCTTTTCGGTTGGCGGTGAAACCGCCTAGATATCCTGCGGGAAAATGTTGGCTAGTACACTCCAACCAAATTGTATCATTAGCATCAGGTACGCACAATATTACGTGGTTAAATTTATCTTGTGGGAATTCCGTATTTACCCGAACATCATTTTCCCTACCAGCATTTACCAAGGTATAAATAGCAGGGATAGCGGCGGCGTGCAATATTGATTTCATGTAATTGCTCAGCGCTTTGCAATCGCCGTATCCTTTGTTCGATACGTAGGTAGCTTCGTATGGCTGGTAGCCGCCCATGCCGTATTGCATACTTACATAGCGCGTTTTTTGCTGCATATATTTATAGAGTGCCGCTACTTTTTCTTCTTTGGTTTTGTGTTGATTGCTTATCTCATTTATCTTTTTTATTTCTGGATCTGATAATTTATCACGACCCATATTTAGCGCATCCAAAAAACGACAAAATTCCTGCCAAGTACTAAGATTTCCTTTATTCCCATCAATATCAAACTCGGTGGGCGCGCTATAAATAACGCGGAATAATTCCTCAGTGGGCGGTAATAATCCGACCTTGGTAATGGCTTTTAGGTTTTTTGCCTGCCATGTATATACTTTGCTATCTCCATCATTTGTTTGGGTAGGCATCATATTGGGCGGGTGCGAAATGCGCAATTTATAATCCGTAGGATGAATAATTGTGAACGAAGCATTCTCCACTGATTCGTTGAATTTGTGCTTCGGACTCCATGCGGGTAAGCTCATTGTATTTTTTGATGTCTCAATGGTTTTATACTCCACAGTATAAGGGT
>JBBSPP010000320.1:0-4177 GCA_038258625.1 Chitinophagales bacterium | reverse complement strand
GTATTGCCACCCACACTATCGGGCAAACCCGCAAGCAGTGCCGCCATACGCGCAACATCTCTGTTGTCTTCGCCTGCTTGGTTGGCTGCGCCAGCAATCACATCTTCTATTTTAGAAGTATCAATACTCGGGTTGCGAGCCACAATTCCTTTTATCACCATGGCCAATAAATCATCGGGGCGGACGCTACTTAAAGCACCACCATACTTGCCAACAGGCGTTCTTACTGCATCTATTATGTAGGCTGTTTTCATAAGGTTGTAAAGGTAGTTTTTAGTCGTAAGTCGTAAGTCGTAGGAAAGAAGTATTTTTTTTTATGTGCTGTGCATAGCTTCTTAGCGCTTACTTTTTATGGGTAATTAATCGAATAGCGCGGAGAGCACAATTCTGTAAAATGATTTACCAAAAATGGTTCGTTTGATATTTAAAACCTGACATTTAAACGAACTACACAGAATAATTTTTTGCTTTAGGCATGCAACAACCTTTTATTTACTTTCAAATTTCCATCGAGCACCGCCTCCTAGCCCACATTGGCAATTGCTTAGAAAAATTTTATCGGTTGTCAAATCAAATGTTACTGTGCTACCCGAAGACGTTTTTGGTTTAGTGGCATATACAAGCCTGTTCTGAGAACTTAAATTCGTATCGTACACATGTGGCCCATTTAAATTAGTAAACGGTTCATAAACTGTAACCATATCAGATTGCATCGATAGTTCTATTTGGGTTTCTATAATGGTGTCGCATGCAGCAGCGCCACCCCAGCAAATTCGCTCGCCCTTCATTAAATGTGTACCCATAAATTTAGAAATATGTATTTTGATGCGATCAATTGGCGTACTGTTATCAGCACCATTATTATCGATTTTTTTATGGCAAGATTGAAAAACCAATATTAAAAAGAACAGCAATGAATAGCTCAGAATTCTAAAAACATTAATAAGTATTGACATGATTTTGTTTTTCCCAAATTTACTAAGTCCAAGCCAATAATTAAAATTTGAATGTCAGGTCATATTCCTACTTATAAAATATCCACCGGCACCAACCTTCTACTAAAAGATTTCAATCTTTTTTTATAACCCACTTTATTATCAGGGTTGTTTTTCAATGTTGTTTCCCAAGAGTTTTCGGGCAGAAATTCTATTTCCATTCCCTGCAAAACGCCTTGGGCTACCTGCTTATTTCTCACAATTACCAAACACTCTGTATTCAAATTTGCTGATCGAGGGTCTAGATTAAATGTGCCAACTACGGCTGTTTTTCCATCAATCACCATGCTTTTGGCGTGTAGCCCAAATATTGGTTTGTAGTCCAATTCTTTTTGAACTTCTCCTGTCATTATTTTTTTACGTTCGGCAGCATCGGGGCGAAATTCAAAAATGCGAACACCTGTTTTTAATAGCTCAGTTCGGTTGCGTTGGTAGCCGCTAAATGCTTCTACATTATCGGTAGAGGCTAGGCTGTTGGTAAGGATTCTAATCCGTACTCCGCGTTTTGTAGCGTCGCGAAACATGCTGATACTGGCGGGCGTGCTAATTAAATAGGGCGTTTGTATTTCAATACTTTGCTGTGCATTATTTACTAATTCAAACAATTTTTTGGTAGAAATACCGCCACCTCGCAATCCATTTTTACCATCATTTTTTCCTGGCCTGTCACTCACAAAATTTACACTATCTGTCCAAACGAGTTCGCCTGAATTTTGCAAGTCCGAAAAAATTGTTGGAATATTTTTTATTCGTTCGCGAACTTGTGGCCAAAAATTTTCGGGATTACAGGCGTATTGATGAAGCTTGGAAAAAGCAATGGTATCATCAAAAGGTTGGTCAGTTTCTTTGGCTACTTTTTTTACGTTCACGCTTAATTTACTTTCCCAAAAATCATTGAATGACTGGGCTACATCTTTCGTAGCTTTTCCTAACAATAAAATATCACGGTCGCGAAAATTATATTCATGGTCATAATCAAAATATTCATCGGCAATATTGCGCCCGCCGGTTATGACTACTTTATTATCAACGATAAACGTTTTGTTGTGCATCCGTTGGTTTGCTTTTTCAAAATCTGTGGCAAAACTTTTGAGCTTGCCCCAAATATTCTTACCCAAGTTGACGCCGGGGTTATAAATTTTTATCTCTATATTTTTGTGGGCTGCCAAACTCAGCACATCTGCAATGGGCGCATCCACCATCATATCATCTACCAAAATTCGCACCTTTACGCCACGGTCTGCGGCACGTACTAAGTAATCGCAGGCAATCAAGCCCACATTATCCATGCTAAAAATAAAATACTGAATGTCAATACTTTGCTCGGCATACTCGCTAAGCCACGCGCGGGTAATCATAGCATTGGCGCCATCTTCTAGGACATACACGCCCGTTTTATTTTGCATGAGAGAGTCTACACTTTTTAGCTGACTGCTCAAAGTCATGCTATCATTTCGATGAATGCTTTCGCAAAAATCTTCGGCAGATTTTTCCTCAGCCTGCTTTTCATTTTTGCATTGCGCAAAAAGTAGGACCACAGAAAACAATAAGAAAGGTAAAATTTTGAAGTTCATGAGCCAGCAAAAGTAAACCTTAGCCGTTGTCTAACGTCTAGTGTCTGGTGTGTAACGTCTCACTATTTAACGCAAACAAAACTTGCACAACAATTTTCAAACTTTAATTTTACGCCGTGAAGAAATTACTTTTAGTCTTTATTTTATCCCTCGCTTTTACCTTTTCAAAAGCGCAACAATTATTTCCAATTTTTCAGGATTCTAACAGAATCATGCTGAACGAGGTTACAATTTTGAACCCTGATCGTTTTGGCAACGATACATTATTATACCGCTACAATCAAATGAATTTATACGTAGGGCAAATTTTGCCTTTGGTAGATAGAGCGGTAAAAATGTTTTATGAAATAGAAACTGCAACGGCAGGCATGAGTCGCAGTAAAAAAAGACGCTACGTAGAAAACCGCCAACACGAAATAAAAATAAACTTTGAGGACAAACTGCGCGACTTAAATAATACCCAAGGAGAATATCTTGTCCGCGCCATTAACCGAAACCTCGGCAAAACGGTTTATGATATTTTGAAAGGCTACAACAAACCACTTAAAGCAGTTTATTATAGAACAATGGGGAATTTTTACGGCATTGACCTCGACGAAGTTTACCGCCCCGAAGAGCATAAGAATTTTGAGGATATAATGAAGAGATACGGGTATTAGTTTTAGTGAATATCTAATAATGCTGTTGTTTGGGAAATAAGCATTTTTCAAAAATTTTTTTTTACTTGACCGGTTTTTCAAACTTGTAATTGACTTGTGAAAAATTATTCATTATTCACTATTCATTCAACCCTATTCATTGCCTTTGTCAATTATCAATTAAAAATTCATCATTTTTAATAATGGCTACCCTATTTTTGCCCGCATTATTTAAAATGCCTATTCAGTATTATTTATACCTGTCCTTAGCATTGTTTTCCATCGGAATTATGGGCGTGCTCATGCGCCGCAATGCCATCATTATGTTGATGTGCGTGGAGCTAATGTTGAATGCGGTCAACTTATTGTTGGTAGCATTTTCAAGTTTGTACCAAGATAGCGATGCACAAATTTTTGTGTTTTTTATAATGGTAGTAGCGGCGGCCGAGGTTAGTGTAGGGCTGGCAATTATTGTGCTGATGTACCGCAAGGTATCCTCTGTTGATATTAATATTCTTAACCGACTAAAAAATTAAAAAAAAGCACAGCAATGATTGAGAATATTTGGTTGGTGCCGTTGTTTCCGTTAATCGGGTTTTTAATTGCAGGCTTAGGTCGAAAAAAATTAGGTGCTACCGCCGGTTGGATTGCAACTTTGGCCGTGTTGGCGAGTTTTGTGGTGAGTGTCCTTATATTTTTGGAGGTGAATACGCCAGGATATAATTATCGTGATGTGGTGCTGTATGATTTTATTAATGTGGGGTCGCTCAATATTCCATTTGCCTTTCGTGTAGATGCGTTGTCTAGTTTGTTTTTACTTATTATTACTGGTATAGGTTTTTTGATACATATATATAGTATTGGCTACATGAAGGGCGATGCTGGTTTTGGAAAATACTTTGCTTATTTAAATCTCTTTATTTTTTCGATGCTGCTACTCGTGTTGGGCAACAATTTTGTCATCATGTTT
>JBBSPP010000319.1:0-4177 GCA_038258625.1 Chitinophagales bacterium | reverse complement strand
TGTAAGATTAAACTTTAGGTCGTCCTTATCTTTTTGCACGATGCTCTGAAATTGGTATTTATTTTTTGCTTCATCGTCTTTAATTTTCAAATTTATAAGCGCAATATTATTGGCCACACCACCATCTAGTAATATTTGGGGTATCGAAAGACTCTCCCCCGATTTGATTTGCTTCGCCACAAGTTTATATTGTAATGAATCATTTTGAGAATTTATTTTCAACGTGCTTTCTCCAATACTCAGCGCGTTTAGGTTTATTCGTGGTATGCTGGCATTTAGTACGATGCCCGTGGTGTCGGTCAGTTCACCTTGCATCTGTATTGGCTCATAAAATTTTAGCCCAGTAACCAAAGCTTCCAAAGCGGGGTGGGGCGAAATGCTTGCATTAAAAAATATGGTTTGGTTAGGCGAAATTGGCTTGGTAACTGGTGCTATAAAATAGTATTGATTGATGTGTTGCATCACATTATCGCCCAATTCGGTGAGTTTGTAATTGCCAGTCACGGTTGCCAATGCAAAAGGCGTTTTCACCGTAATGGCATTGTTCATTCCATCTGTTTTTGCATATACTGAAATAGTATCCAACGTAAATTGCTGATTCCCTTTTAGCACCACGGCATCATATACAAAAGCATTCCCGTTCAAATTATCAGGATCTAACGATGCAAAATTTGCATTTATTTTTCCTCGAAAATTGAATGGCTCGGTAGCCAATCCCAATTGCTGTAAGCGAATGCTGTCAATTTTTGAATCCAAACTTAGAGCAGTTATTTTATCGCCCAAATTGGCCGACGCTACAAAAGTCATATTCACATTTGGGTCGCGCACACCACCTTTGCCTGAAAATTTATTATTCGCTAGTTTGCCATCAAAAATGATGTTTTTATAATCGTAACCTTTGGCATAAACCTGATCCACGTAAGCACTTACCGTGGTGTTCATTTTTTCAGGTTTTAATCCCGTGCCATTTATTTTTCCGTGGGCGGTTACGGTGCCTAGTGTGGTAGGTTGTTTTATTAGCTGGCCGGCATTAAATTTTCTAATAGCATACTCCACATTGTAGGCAGCTTTATTTTCGTCTGTAATATTTTTTAGTTTAGCTATCAAATCCACCCCGCCGTAGCTTGAATTAAGTTGCAAATTCGAGTTTAAATCTTGCAAGCCACCTATCACTTTTCCATTCAGCACAAACTGTTGAGGCAACTCAATACTTGATGGCAAACTACCTGGTGGAAGCAACCCTTTTATCCCATTTTTTGTAGAAGCTATTTTTTTAATATTTAAATTGAAAAATAAATTATCAGGCTTGGGCAGCCCTTTTATTTCTCCGGTTAATGATGCGCTTGTGCCAGGCAATCCCCACAAATCAAACTGGCGGATAGCAAGATTTTTTACCAATCCATTTATTTCAGTATTAAAAAACAGCGTTTCATTTTTGTTATTCTTAAAAAAATCATTGCTTGCCAATTGTGGGGCAAATGTGAGAATATCTGATAATGCTACTTGGCTATTTTTCATGCGCACATCTACAAAAGCACCTCCAATATCGTCAGATAATTGTTTCATGCTAGTGTATCTCATTACCAATTTATCTTGCAAAATAGTGTTGGGCGTTTGTACCAACAGGTTTTCTAACTCAATCGTTTTATCTGAATACAAAAAATTGGCTCGCATTTTTTTCATAGTAAAAGCGCTATTCTTTTCTACAAAAGAATTGTTGATTACATAGCCATAAATGCTATCCGTCTGAAAGCCAAAATCTTTTAGCGTCAGGTTGAACTTGTCAATATCCATTCGCGCATAATCCATACCACGAGGCGTGGGCGCTATGTTGCGGTTGTTGAATATAAAATGATTGTCTTTAATATCTAGCGCGCTACACTCAATTACCCAGCCTTGATCAGCTTCGGCTTTTACTTCATCGCCAACTTTTTCTATGCTTTCTTGTGCTTCTTTTTTTGCTAAGGTGGTTTTTGAATATGCTTTGTCTAGCAGCAAGCTATTTAGAATTAATGTTTGATTTGGCAAATCAATTTTTCTAGGACGGGCATCCAATTTGCCAATGATTAAATCTTCATAAATTTCGGTTACAAAATTTTTATACGTAAAATCAAGATTCGTTACTAGTAATTTACCTAAGTTCAAATCAAGTTCGGGCGCATCGCGGGTTACGGTATCAGTGGACGTTTCTAAGTTTATAAGCGGTCTCGTTTGTACTACGCTTGCTTTCGTTTTGGCTAATTCAACAAGCGGTATTTCAAAGCTCATATTCTCCAAATCGAACTTATCAATATCCACACGTAGCTTTCCAATTTCATACGCCATGTCATTACCCGATTGTAAATCATTCATTACAAACCGTACATTTTTTAGCCGTAGGTGGTTTACATCTAACTCCATGGGTGTAACAGTTGTATCTTCTACAGCCGTGGTATCTGCAAAAGCATCAATGATGAACTGAAAGTTGAACGAAGAATCACGATATAATTTGGCCGTAGCATTTTCCAAATCTATTTCATCAATTACGAGTTTATTTTTTAGCAATCCCAACATGCCCAAATCAACTTTTAGTGCGCCCGCAGACAAGAGAGTATCCTTTGTTAAGTCTTCTATATAAATTCCTTCGAGTACTATTTTTTTTGGAAACTCAATATCTAAATGATCAATGCGTACAGTAGTTTTTAATTTTTTTTGTAAAAATGTGAGGGCTTTATCCTTAGCAAAATTTTGCACACTAGTTAATTGAAGCAACAACGCAATCAATACAAACAGCAAAATAATGCTGCTTACAACCCATGCAAATCCTTTCAAAATTCTTTTTAGAATCGAGGATTTTTTCTTTGTAGGTTGCTCATCCGTTGTTGTTTTATTTTCTTTGGACATAAAGTATTTTTATAGTCTAATATTTTTTACTAATAGTTGAAGTTTGATTTTTGTGCACGGTATTTGATTTTCACTTTTCGTCAATTTCTTGCTTATCCATTAGCGGGCGCGTATCCGCGGGCTCAATTACTTTATTTTCTTTTACTACTCTTTCTGCATCTACGCCAATCGCATCATAGCGCGAATCTAACACCGCATAATTTGTAGGACTTACATCGCCATGGTGATATATAATATACTCCCGTGTAAAAATGCAACCAGTGTATAAAATTATGGACGAAAAATAAACCCACAATAAAATGGCAACAATGCTACCCGCCGTGCCGTAGCTAGATGTAGCAGCAGTTTGCGTCAGATAAATAGCGATACCATACTTACCCAAGAAGAATAAGACAGCGGTGAAAATAGCTCCAGGCAATATTTGTGTCCACTTCAATTTTACATCGGGCATCAGTTTAAAAAGTGTGATGAACAACACAAAAAGTAAGCCTAGCGAAATCGTATAATTCAAAACTTCCATGGCAATAACAGATTCTATATTAAACCAATCTTTAATTTTTGAACTAAATATTTGTAAAATAAAATCTAGCACCAAACTTACCGCCATTATAATGGCTAACACTATTATCATAGAAAAGCTAGTGAGGCGGCTCAAAAGCAACCGCAGTATCGCTTTCTTAGGCTTTGCTTTTACATGCCATATCCTGTTAATGGAATCTTGCATTTCTCCAAACATACTCGTGGCACCAATTATCATGGTTACTACGCCAATCACGGTTGCCAATAAAGTATCGCCTGATAATCGTTGCTCGCGTAGCGTGCGCTGTATTTGCTGGGCAGCGTCTGAGCCAAGGGTATTGAAAATAAATTCATAAACTTCGCCTTGTACAATCTCTTGAGAAAAAAACAAATTGGCTACTCCCATTAATACTACAAGCATGGGGCTGAGAGAAAACAAGGTATAATAAGATAAGGCTGCACTTAATTTTGGTACGCTATTTTCGCCAAATCCTTTGCCAGTATTTTTTAGTACCGCCCACAAATCTTTTAATTTCTCTCTCATTTTTTACAATCTCTTATTAAAACAAAACCAATCATGTTTAAGGCAAACTTTTTGCCAAAACATATTGGTTTTCAAATTGGTTTTTCTCTGGCTTTCCAACAATTGCCTAAGATAAGATAGGTAATCACCAAAACATAAGAATGGTGTACGCGATACTTTCTCTAGGTCCACAAATTTTGATTATTGTACCGTTGTATTTCTTTAAGCAAGCGCTGTTGCACATCTTCACAG
>JBBSPP010000318.1:0-4185 GCA_038258625.1 Chitinophagales bacterium | reverse complement strand
GTTGTGGCCATTTTCCAATCAACATCGATTAGTGCTTCTTTAAAATTTGTATTGGCAATCCATTTTCCATTTAGTATTACTTCACGCAGACGATTGGCTAATTGTTGGGATTGGGTCATTGGGTTTTGTTTATAAAAACAAATTTATGAAAACCGTACTCAAATTAAAAACAAGCAATTCTACAATTCATTAGACCCTTTGCCACTCATAATTTTAGGAACACATTTTTCTATTCTTGAAGTGCGCGTAGCCGATTGTTTAGCTTGCGAAAAATATAAGTAGTATCCTCGCTGTCGTCCCGGAGTCAGTGCTTCAAAAGCTTTTTTTAGCTTAGCATTTTTTGCTAAAACTTTTTCTAATTCTTCAGGTACATCATACTCCGCTGTCTTTTTCATTTTTACTTCTAGTCCAGCTTTTTCAACTTCCGTGGCTTCAAAAATATAGGCTTTGATGGTGGCTTCTAAATCGGTAATTTCTTTCAAAGTTGGAAAACGTAATTGCCGAGCGGATTGTACATTTTCGGTTTGTTGAATCAGTATATTTTTTGGGTCGCCTAGAAGTACACCTTTGTGAAACAAGAGCGCACAATAATCTTTGAACCCGTGTATCAGAACCACATTACTTTTATTAATTGTATAGCACGGTTTGCCCCATTTTAATTCTTCGGCAAGGCCACAGTCGAGAATAATTTCTCGTAGTTTTTTATAGGCTTCTTGCCATTTTGTGTCTTTATCAAAAAACCATTCAATGTTTGTTTCCATATTATTATTCGTTTATAAACACTAATTAATTTTTCTGTCGGCGGGGTCTAAAATACCACGATACAATGGTTAGTATAAGCAATAATGCAGGTCCAAAAAAAGTAAGCGCTTCGTCACCAATGGCGATATGCGAAATTAAAGCACTAGACATGGCAAAGAAAAAACCTGCATAAGCCCATTCTTTGAGCAAAGGGTATTTTGGAATTAGAATGGCTATCACGCCCAAAATTTTCCAAACGCCAAGTAAGGTCATAAGATAAATAGGGTAACCAAGATTTGTGAAGTTAGCGACTTCTTCTTCCATTTTAATAATTTGTACAATACCGGTTGATGCCATACCTAGCGCTAGCCAAACTGTGGTTATCCAATAAATTATTTTTTTCGTTTTGCTTTGTGTTTGATTATTTGTTGTCATGCTTATTTCAATTTTGATGCTATTTCTTCTAGTTTATTATGCGCCATATTTATGCCATAAGCAAAAGGAAGTTTAAGTATTTCATCTCTATCCGCCACCGATTTGTATACAACTTTCATAGTTAGTTTACTCGAGTTTTCGCTTAGTTTTTCAAATTCTAAAAATTCTAATTGCACGGGGAAAGACGTGTTTTCCATTTCAAAGGTTCTTGTAATTTTTTGGTTGGGCTCGTAATCATGAATCACACCGCTAGATTGTAATAAGATGTTTCCGTTTGCATCCTTTGTTTCAAATTGATAAGCGCCATGTTTTTTACTTTCTAGTTTCAGCACTTTGGTGCCCATCCATTGTTCTACCAATTCGGCTTCGGCATAAGCACGAAAAAGTAAAACCAACGGCAAACCAAATAAGCGTGTAATTTGTATTTCTTGTTTGGCTTCTACGGCAATTATTTTTGTTTTTAGTTCCACAGTTTTATTTTTTAGATTTCTTCATGACTGCTTCTAGTTTATTAAATCGCTCATCCCACATTTGTCTAAATGGTTCTATAAAATCCGCAATTTCTTTCATACCATTTGGGTTTAGCTGATAATAAATTTCTCTGCCTTGCTGCTCTTGCTCCAATATTTCGCACTCGGTGAGTATTTGAATATGCTTAGAAATTGTTTGTCGCGACGAATCAAAATTTGCGGCAATGGCGCTAGGCGTCATGGCTTGCAAGGCAACCAAGGTTATAATTGCTCTACGGGTGGGGTCTGCCAAGGCTTGAAAAACATCTCTTCTTAAATTCATTATTACGCAGTTATTTGACTGCGAATATATGCGCAATCATTTAACTTCGCAAATATTTTTATAGAAATTATTTTTTCAGCAAGCTTAATCGGAATGAAATCATTTTTATAATTAGCTCTTTTGGCAACGGCTCATTCAACTGAAATTGTACCGAACCTTTTCCTCTTTTGTAATTGCTAAGTTCTGTATCAAATTTTTCCATGGTAGTAGGATGCGGATAAAAGCCAACGTGATTTTTATGACCCGCTATCATAATTTGTACATCTCTTTTACCGCCTTCAATAAGTGCATAAGCTGGAATATTGTAATTGAATAATTCTGTAGAGTCTGGCGCAACTTTTAAAATACACTGCTTTAATTCTAGCAACGCTGCTTTTGTTTTTTCGGTTTGTGCATCAAAATATTCTTGCACTGATTGAAATTCTTTTTTGTCACTCATAGATTTCTGTTTAATGAAGTTACGGTTTATCTCTTCCCAAAAAACGCTCCTTGCCTAGCAAAAAATTAATAGCTCTCGCTACATTTTTATCAATGCTAACTTCGGTTTTTAAGCGAGCAATATATTGTACAATTTCATTTTGTTTGGAAGGTGATAAATTATCAAAAACTATTTTCGCTTCTTTATTCTCTTTAAAAGCTTTTACCAATTTATTATGCGGTTCAATATCTCTGCTTACACGGTCAAACTCGATGGTGATTTCAATTGTCTCGCCAATACGCTTTGGCGAGTTTTTGAGCATTTCTAAATTTATGTACAGCCGCCAATCGCCGCTATACTTAACCAAGGTTTGAATATATATTTTACCATTTATTGTTCCGCGTATCGGGATGTGACCTTTATCTTTTCCTGCTTGTTCAAAGATGTTTTTCAATATTTTTTCAGGTACTAAAACGTAGGGATTGATACCTAGTAATTTTATTACGGCTTTGAACTTGAGCATTACTATTTACTTTTCACCGGTGTCAAATGTGTAAGCACGCACAACCAATTTTCGTTTTCTTTTTTGTAAACATCGGTAATCCATTCGTCGGCAGCAATGGGTTGGCCTTGCCACACACCTGTGTTTTGGCCGCGGCCGGTTACCAAAGCAATATCACCATAAACTCTTACACGCAAAATTTCTTTTGGTCATAGTAGTGTGCGAAAGCAAACCATCTTCGAGCACCTTAAAAAATCCTTCATACGGAATGATGCCCCCACGGCTATCTACCAAAACCCAGTCGGCGGGAATGCATTTTTTAATTTCGTCAATGCTATTAGAAACGACAGCCTCGTTAAAATTATTTTCAATTTGCTGAAAGTATGCTACGTATTCTATCTCTGTCATCTTTATTAATGTCTACAAAATTACTTCATCGAATGCACCCCAATCATATTCCCCTCCGTATCGCTGGCCAACACCATATTGCCATATTCGCCTAATGGCATTTTGGGCTTAATAACTTTACCGCCTGAGGCTTCAATTCTTGCTTCTTCAATGGCGCAATCTTCACTTTGAAAATATACAATCGTACTATTGTTGCCTGCTTTGAAACCGTCCATTTTTACCAAAGTACCGCCCGCACTATTTTTAGATTCCATATCGCCGGGGAAGGCCATCATTTGTGCGCCATCGTCCGTGGGGTTTGGCAATTCGGTGAGTTGTACATGCAACATTTCTTCGTAAAACTTTTTGGCTCTGTTCATGTCATCAACATAAATTTCGAACCACACTACTGGATTTTTATTTTTCATAATTTTGAGTTTTTAGTAAAGCTAAAATTACAAACTTTTAATACACATATTCTTGCCTTATGACAAGTTCTAACTTTTCATTGCAATTTCTTTTCTGATTCTACTCAGCGATGTATCGGTTACACCCAAATAGGTGGCTATGTATTTTAGCGGTACTTGTTGTATGATTTGTGGCTGCTCGGCTAGCAGGTTTTTGTACCGTTCGGTAGCGCTTTGGGTAAGCATATTTACAGCACGCTGTTTTGATATAAATAATTGATTGCTCATCCAAGTTCTACCCCACTCCGTAAATCCGTTAATGGATTGTAATATTTTTTGAAAATGATCAAACTCAATTTTCCAAACGACGCCATCGGTCATTGCCTGCAAATTTTCTTTGGAAGGAATGCGCAAAAAAAGGGAGGCTACCTCAATTAAAATTTCATTGGTGCTAAAAAATTCTGTAGTTATTTCTTCGCCATTAAAATTGTGTACGAAAGAAC
>JBBSPP010000317.1:0-4186 GCA_038258625.1 Chitinophagales bacterium | reverse complement strand
ATTAGGGTATCACGAAAGTAAAATTTCTACACGGTTTTGGATTGTAGGAATTCTCCTCGCGGTACTCAGCATCGTAACATTAAAACTACAATAAGCGGAAAATTGAATTACGACATCGTCATATTAGGTAGCGGAGAAAGCGGCACAGGAGCGGCTTTGTTGGCACATCAGCAAGGGTTAAAAACGTTTGTGAGTGATGGTGGGCAAATTCCTGCGCGGTACAAAACCGAGTTAGAAAATGCGAAAATTCCATTTGAAGAATTATCGCATACGATGGAAATTATTTTGAACGCAAAAGAAATTATTAAAAGTCCTGGCATACCCGAAAAAGCACTGGTGATGCAACAAGTGCGCGCAAAAAATATAAACGTAATTAGCGAAATTGAATTTGCTTTTCGATACAAAGTAGCAAGTAAAATAATTGCCATTACAGGTACAAATGGCAAAACCACAACAGCATCGTTAACCTATCACATTTTTAAAAATGTAGATTATGATGTATCGCTCGTGGGGAATATTGGTTACAGTTTTGCTCGCCAAATTGCACTGCAACCTACGGCGTGGTACGTAATGGAAATTAGTAGTTTTCAGCTAGATGATATTAAAAAATTTCGACCCGATGTGGCGGTTATTTTAAACATTACGCCTGATCATTTAGACCGATACGATTACAAACTGGAAAATTATATACAAGCAAAATTTAAGATAGCAACAGCACAAACTAATGAGGATGTTTTGATACTCAATTACGACGATCAAAACATAAAGAACAATTTAAACTATATAAAAACGAACCCTAAAATTCAAAACTTTTCTATGCAAGAACAACACAATATGTCTGGCGCTTTTATCAGCGAAAACGAACTCGTATTTTCAGTCGATGGCGAGCGCATCAGTATTTCAAAAGATAGCATTTCACTTAATGGATTGCACAATTATTCCAACTCTATGGCCGCAGGTATCGCGGCGAGATTGAGCGATGTGCGGTCCGAAAAAATTCGTGAAAGCTTACAATCGTTTCAATCATTAGAGCATCGTATGGAAACGGTGGTGAGCATTCGCGGGGTGGAATTTATCAACGATAGCAAGGCTACAAATTTGAATAGCGTATGGTATGCGCTCGAAAGTATGACCAAAAAAACGGTGCTCATTTTGGGTGGCGTGGACAAAGGAAATAACTATGACGAGATTGCCGAGTTGGTCCAGGAAAAAGTAAAAGCAATTGTGGCCTTGGGTACCGATACCACAAAAATTCAAGAATACTTTAGGTCGATGGTGCCCGTTGTAGAAGCTACCTCGATGGTGGAGGCAGTCGTGTCGGCTTACGAAATGTCGGCGAAAGGAGAGTGCGTTTTACTGTCGCCCGCTTGCGCAAGTTTTGATTTGTTTAGCAACTACGAAGACCGCGGTACACAATTTAAAATGGCGGCTAAAAATTTATAAACCATGAACCTCCGCGAAAAATTCAATACAAAAGCACTGATAAATCATGCCAAAGGTGATACCATCATCTGGGCAATCGTGATTGTATTGTGCCTCATTAGTTTGATTGCAATCTACAGTAGCACTGGCTCGCTGGCGTATCGCATGAAGGATGGCCATGCGGAGGTGTATTTGATTAAACGTTTTTTTATCATAATTATCGGCCTTATAATTATGTATTTGTCGCACAATATTAATTATACGTTTTACAAAAAATATGCGCTATTGGGCTTAGCTGGCGGTATTATCTTGCTAGCCTATACGTTACTTAGCGGTGGGGTCAATTTGAATAATGCGTCACGCTGGGTTGCCATTCCGTTTGTAAATGTTACGTTTCAATCGTCTGATTTTGCCAAGCTCGCGCTCTTCGTTTTTCTAGCGGCACAGCTTTCCAAAATGCAAAATGTACAAGGCGATGTGAAGCGCGTTATCCTCAGGATTTTCTTGCCCGTGGGCGCTGTTTGTTTTTTAATTGCTATGGCAAATCTTTCTACGGCGTTAGTAATTGGAGTGTGCTGCGGCATCATGTTTTTTATCGGACGCATTCAATGGAAATACATTTTTGGATTGATGGGTGTAATGGTTGTAGTGGTTGCTGTAGCATTTATGTTTTCGGCGCGGGCTACTACTTGGAAAAATAGATTGACATCATTTGGCGGAGGTGCCGATACTGAAGAAAGTTACCAGGTAACGCAGGCAAAAATTGCGATCGCAAAAGGCGGCCTTTTTGGAAAAGGGCCAGGGAATAGTACCCAACGAAATTTTTTGCCACACTCGTATTCTGATTTTATTTATAGCATTATTATTGAAGAATACGGTTTGATTTTGGGTGGCATTGGCATGATGTTTTTATACCTCTTATTTCTGTGGCGCAGTATAATAATTTTTCGAAAATGCCCTTACGCTTTCGGTTCGTTCTTGGCAGTGGGTTTAAGTTTTTCATTAGTATTCCAAGCATTTGTAAATATGGCGGTGAATGTCAATCTCTTTCCTGTAACAGGTTTGACGTTGCCATTGGTAAGTAAAGGTGGATCCTCGGTTTGGTTTACGTGTTTGACAATTGGAATAATATTGAGTGTAAGCAAGTTTGTAGAAGAAAATTATTCCTTACGACAGGCTAAGGATGACATAAAAACCTAGTATCATAACCATAAAAAATTAGCAACACAGTGAGTAAAAAAATCATCATAGCAGGAGGCGGTACTGGCGGGCATATTTTCCCGGCGGTAGCAATTGCGAACGCGCTAAAAAAATTGGATCCTGATGTGCAGATTTTATTTGTAGGCGCCAACGGCAAAATGGAAATGGAAAAAGTACCCAAGGAGGGTTTCAGTATTATTGGGTTGGATATTGCAGGGATGAATCGCAGCAATATGCTTCGCAATTTGTTCCTGCCAATTAAGCTTATAAGAAGTATGCGCCAAGCCCGCAAAGTTATTCAAGATTTTAATCCTGATTTGTGCGTGGGCGTGGGTGGTTATGCAAGCTTCCCGATTTTGCGTGCCGCACAGCAAAAAAATATACCTACCGTTTTGCAAGAGCAAAATTCTTATGCTGGCAAAACGAATAAAATTTTGGGCAAAAGAGCGAAGTATATTTTCACGGGTTATGATAATATGGAAACATTTTTTCCTTCCGATAAAATTATTCATACCGGCAATCCGGTTCGCGCGGTAATTCAAGAAATGAGTGTTTCAAAAGCTGAGGCGTTGGAAATTTTTAAACTGCATCCGAAAAAAAGAACCCTGTTTGTTTTTGGCGGAAGCCTCGGTGCCAAAAGTATTAATGAAGCCTTGATAAATGATTTGGAACAATTGGAGGCGCAAGAAATTCAAGTTATTTGGCAAACGGGAAAACCATTTTACGCCGAAGCAAAAGCCGCTGCCGAAAAATATAATGACATTAGAGTGTTTGATTTTTTGGGCGAGATGGAAATGGCCTACGCCGCCGCCGATGTGATCGTAAGCCGCGCGGGTGCACTGTCCATAGCCGAGCTGAGCATAGTGGGCAAGCCCGTAGTTTTTGTGCCCTACCCACATGCGGCCGAAGATCATCAAACGTATAATGCAAAAGCGTTGGTTGATAAAAAAGCGGCACGGATGATTTCCAACGCGGATGTGGATGGCAAATTATATGACGTGCTTATGGAAATTTTTGAGCATGAAGAACTGCAGGCCGAGTTATCAAAAAACATAAAACCATTTGCCCGTAAAAATGCAGATGAAGTAATCGCAACAAAAATTTTAGAACTAATAGCGTGAAAAATTTGAACGAAATATCAAGAGTTTACCTCATTGGAATTGGCGGCATTGGCATGAGCGCCTTGGCCCGTTATTTCAAATCGCTGGGTTGTGCAGTTTCGGGTTATGATAAATCGCCCACGCGTTTAACTCAGGAATTGGAAAGCGAAGGCATTGAAATAAACTTTACGGATGACGTGGCACATTTGGATAAGGAAGCGCAATTAGTAATTTACACCCCAGCTATTCCTGTGGGACATACAGAGTTAAATTGGTATAAGGAAAATAATTTCAACTTACTAAAACGAAGCGATGTACTCCAATTAGTAACCGCCAATCAGCGCGCAATTTGTGTATCGGGTACGCATGGAAAAACCACGGTTAGCTCCATGATTGCACATTTGCTCACAGTCGAAGGGTTTGGCTGCAATGCTTTCTTGGGCGGCGTGGCGGCAAACTATGAT
>JBBSPP010000316.1:0-4191 GCA_038258625.1 Chitinophagales bacterium | reverse complement strand
TAAAAAAAACGAAGAAAAACATAATTGGGTGGGGGTGAAGTACCACATAAAATATGAACATACCGCTGATGAAATTGCTTTACATAATTTTGACGGTGGCTACTGTGGCATGAGTAAAATTGAGGATGGAAAAAGTTGCCTTTGCTATTTGGTAAAACAAGAAGTGCTCGCCGCAGCAGGTAATGATATTGCAAAAATGGAAGCCACCGTTTTACGTAAAAATCCCCACCTCGAAAAAATTTTTAGCGAAGCCACGTTTCTTTATGAAAAGCCAGAGGTAATTAGTAATGTAACATTTGATGTAAAAAAACCTGTCTGGAAAGATGTGTTTTATATTGGCGATGCCGCGGGTACTATTGCCCCCTTAAGTGGCAATGGTATGAGCAATGCATTCCGCTCTGCGCATTTGTTGCAAAAACATTTAACAGTATTTTTTAACCGCAGAAATACACTTGAAGAAGTGCAACGAAACTACCGCGCTGATTGGCTTACAACATTTAGTACACGTATAAAATTGGGCCGAATACTACAGCACTTCTTCTGTAAGCCAAATCTAAACGCACCGTCCATTCGTATATTAAAATATGCAACACCGCTGCACAAATTCATTATTAAAAAAACACACGGCGCGCCATTCTAATACTATTCTTTTATCTTGCTCGATGATTGTTTTTGTACTCATCTTTTTTTCGCAATGCAGCAATACCCAAACTAATCAAACCAAAAATAATATGTCAGAAAAAAATCCTTATATCTCAAAAACAGATACTCAAAAAATTAGCATTGACAACGATAAACTAAAAAGCATTCTGGATCCTGAAGTTTATAATATTGCTCGCAACCAAGGTACAGAGCGAGCATTTACTGGCGAGTATTGGAACCATACTGGCGTGGGTGAATACCGTTGCAAAGTATGCGGTAATTTACTTTTTAAAAGTGATGCAAAATTTGAAAGTAGCTGCGGTTGGCCAAGTTTTTTTGAGCCATACACCAAAGAAAGCATGACCTACATTGAGGATAATACGCACGGTATGAAACGGGTAGAAGTTCGTTGCGGTAGATGTGATAGTCATTTGGGACATATTTTTGATGATGGGCCACCGCCAACGGGAAAGCGATATTGTATAAACAGCAAGGTGATTGCATTTGATGCTGATGAAGATATAGAAAAGTAAAATAAAGCTCCGAACTCTAAAATATAAAAACAATAAAATATGAAAAAACTAGCTACTTATCTTTTACTATTTACAATAAGTGTGTCTGCACTGGCTCAAGATGCAGTTCCCTCCAAACGATTTGAACGAACTCAATTTGAAGCGGGCGTCACCTTGAGTGCAGCAAGTGGTATTTTTACAGCCTCGCCCAGTGCTATCCAATACTGGAGTTTGGGTAAAAATAAAAACAATTTTAAAATCGGTTTGGGCGCGCGTCTATCTTCCTCCTTCGGTTCTAGCGATTTAGAATATATAACTGCGGATGCAAAATTGACTTCTGGTAAGACTGGTCCGGGAGTATTTTTTGCCGATCAAATACCCGAGAATATTGATACGCTCAGCATTAGCAATACGCAATCAAATGCGCTTAATTTATACTTGGCCTTACGGTATGATTTTCATCCAAAGTTTGGTGCTGAGTTTAATATTGACTTAGCTGGCGCAAGTTTTGGGCCCCGCCAAGATGCAGTGCTGAGCTATAACAACAAGATACAAAATACAAATGCTTATCCCACGGCGGGCAATGTATTGCTAGTGAGTGATAATGATATAGGCACGCTAAATTCTGAATTCATGGTTTATTATAAATATAAAAATCGATTGCGGTTTAAGGTAGGAGCTGTGTTTTTATTTAATGAATATACAATTAGCAGCCCTGTATCGTACGTCAATGTTGTTGGAAAAACTATCGAGACTGACCGATATCGGAATAAATCTTTTCAAATTGGTGTGGGCGTAAACTATGCGTTGAAGTACTTTCGCGCGCAGTAATTAAAAAACAAAACAATATGAAAACGAGTAAGAAAAAAAATAAAGAAACATTAAGAATGGTGAGTAGAAAATTACTCTTTGTAATCATGATGATGCTACCCGTTATGGCGTTTGCACAAGACGAAACTTTTGGTGAGGACAACGACCCAAATGATGAAGAACGACAATTTGTAAAACGCACAACCCTTGAGGCAGGCATCTCATTATCAACAAACGGCGAGCTTCACATGGCTTCATTATCAGGAGTACAATATTGGGGCTTTGGCCGAAAAAATCGCAGATTCAAAGTAGGTGTTGGCGCGCGTTTCAACGCAGCATTTGGCAATGATGGTTTGGAATATATTACTGCACCCGCCAATCTTACTGATGAAGAAGCTAATTTGGATACCGTGCTTTTCACTGGTACACAAGTAAATTCCTTAAATCTTTATTTGGCACTGCGCTATGATTTTACCGAGCGTTGGGGTGTAGAAGCCAATATTGATTTAGCGGGTTTTAGTTTTGGTGCCGAAAAAGCGGGTACGCTAAAATATGATAATGGAAAACCATTTGCCACGTATGGCACGCCAACACCGGGTAACTTATTACTTATTGGCGATAATGACAGAGGAAATTTGAGTTCGGAATTCTTGGTAACATACCGATACAAATCAAACTGGAAATTTAAGGCGGGTGCCATGTATCAATTTACAGAGTATAGCTTAGGTAAGGTAGTACGTTATACAAATGACCAAGGCAATGTGCTAGACACGCAACGTTACCGTTCCAAAAACTTAGCTTTTGGAGTTGGTGTAAATTATGCTTTTTAAAAATACGGCAATTATAAAACACACAATTTTTTTAAATTTAAAACAAAGAACAAATATTATGAGAACAATTACTTTAATTACATTGCTAACGATTATAACACTGGGCGTAAATGCTGAGAAGTACGCTAAAGCTAGCAACACGAGTATTAAGTTTAAAATTAAAAACGCTGGTTCATACACGGATGGTAGTTTTAAAACGGTATCTGCAGAAGGTACTTATGACGATGAAGATGCTGACAATATAAAACTGTCTGGTACGGCGCAGGTAAAAAGTGTATCTACCGGAAATTCACTGCGCGACCGTCATTTGCGCGAGAAAGAAGAATTTTTTAATATGGATAAAACCCCCACCGTAACCATGAAATCATATAAGGTGGTAAAAGAATCTAACGGAGAATATACTGTTTATTGGGAGCTTACTATGCGTGGGATTACTCAAAAAATTAAAACTACTATGATAGCAAAAAAATCGTCGGGAGGTTATGATTTGTCAACTAATTTTAAAATTAATCGTAATACTTGGAAGCTTGGTGGCGGTGGCATCAAAACAATAGCGATGGATGATATAGTAATAATTGATATTAAAACTAGCATGAAGTAAATTTGTATTTTACATAGTAAGGCAAGGTTTTTATCGTTGAAATCTTGCCTTTTTTTATGTAAACTAGTTAGATTTTGTTACTACTATATTTAAAAAATTAAATTAATACCGTGAAAAGAAAAGGAATATTACAAAAGCTAGGACTGCCGCATCATGAGTACTGGCCGTGGTGGATGCTCGTTGCCCCGGTATGGCCTATGTGGCTGTGGTACGGCATTCGGCTGCGATGTTCTACGTGGTTTACCACCATTAACCCAGCTATTGAAGATGGCGGATTTATGGGCGAAAGTAAAATCGAAATCCTCAATATTATACCTGATGATTTAAAACCTAAAACACTTTTTGTACTACAGGAAAAGGGTGCGCCTAGCGTGGAAACACTTGAGAATTTTTTTGGTAAAAATGCATTTCCTCTAATTGCAAAACCAGACATTGGCGGCCGTGGGCGAAAAATAAAAATTACACAAACATTACAAGATATTAAAACATATCATGAAACGGTAGCCGAAAACTATATGATACAGGCAATTGTACAAGCTCCCTTGGAGCTCGGGGTTTTTTATGCGCGAATTCCTAGTCATGAAAAAGGTGCCGTCATTTCGTTGTCGTCCAAAGGATTTTTACATGTAATTGGCGACGGAAAAAATACCATTGAGTTTTTGATGAAAAAAGACAAACGTGCCGCCGACCAAATAGAACGACTGCGCAGTGAAATTGATATAACCCAAATACCCAACACCAACGAAAAAGTACTGTTAGAACACATTGGCAACCATTGCAAAGGCACAAAATTTAT
>JBBSPP010000315.1:0-4202 GCA_038258625.1 Chitinophagales bacterium | reverse complement strand
GGTAGTTTTATTTTTGATGATAAAAACACCGATTTTATTTTTAAAAAAGGGCCGCTATTTTGTAACGTATTGCTGGCCGATGAAATTAATCGGGCATCGCCCAAAGTACAATCTGCATTGCTAGAAGCTATGGCAGAGCATCAAATTACGATGGGAGAAAAGACGTATAAATTGGAAGATTTATTTTTTACCATAGCTACGCAAAACCCTATTGAAATGGAGGGTACCTATCCTTTACCCGCTGCGCAGCTCGATCGTTTTTTTATGAAAATATATTTTGGCTACGTTGATGAGGAAACGGAAATTGATATTTTGACAAACTACCAAACTATTCATAACGCGCTTGAAAATTTGAGCGAGGTAGTGAGTTTGCAAGATATAATTGCTGTACAAAAAGAAGCTGGTCAAGTAAGCGTACACCCCGAAATTGTAAAAAGTGTAAGCAATATTGTGCGCGGCACTCGGCAACATCCAGGTATTTTATTGGGCGCTTCGCCACGTGCCGGCATCACTTTTTTAAAATGTTTGCGTGCATACGCCATGTTGCAAAATCGTGATTTTGTAGCAGAAGACGATATAAAAAAATTGTGCAAAGCTGTATTAGAACACCGCTTAGAATTTAAAAGCAAAGAAGGAAAAGAAACGGCTGTGCAACAAATTTTGAACGAAGAATTGACAAGATTAAATGGCTTAAAACTTTTATAAAAACACTTGCTCAAAAACCTTTTCATATTATTTATTGTTATTAGCATTTCACAATTTGCTTGGGGGCAGCTACGCACCGAAGCTCGTTATGAAATAGATGCGAAACGATTGGGCGTATTTTATACTTCGGAAGAAGCCATGCCTCGCGCGCGGGAATTTAAACGAATTGATAGCTCATATTACGTAGGTTGGTTGTACGAGGGCGCGTATCGGTACGAGCGCGCGGCAGATTATCGGGGCTTTAAATTAGCAGCTGAGCAATTGCAAAAAGCCTTCAATTTATTATACAACGATTATAAAAAAGACATTACAAATCGTACCAATGTGTTTGAAATATTTTATTCAAAATATCAACTGCGGCAGGACTTTGATTATTTGGGCTATCAGCTAATGAATGCTTACAGCAACATGGAGCGGCCCGATTTGGTATGGAATCATTTACAGCTTTGCAAAGAAATTAATCATCAGCAAGAAACTTACTCAGACACTTATTGTTACCTCGCTTGGACGGTGCATCGTAATCGGTTTTATACCAAAGACAAATATTCGTTTTTGAAAAACTCAATTGCTAAAAATGAAGCATACGCAAACTCGTTGCTAGACTCGGCCCAGCAAAAAATGCGAGCTGATGCTAAGCTGAACGACCAAATGTTTGGCAGCGATTATTACGAAAATAATATTAGCTCGGTGTGGCACTACCGCTCTATTTTGTATAGTTATCAACTGAATATTCCCAAGGCCACAGAAATTTATAATCAATTAAAAAGCACGTATTATTTTCCAAAGAATAATTATGCTACTTTCTGTGTGGTGCAAGGCAAATTTCGAGAGGCGGCTTTTTATTATGAGCAAGCCAAGCAAGAAGATATGGGCGACAAGCGGCTCAATGAATCCTATTATTACTCTTCCATATTAAATGTATATCGCGCGCAGCCCAAAGTAGGCGTGCAAGAAATACAGGATATAATATCGGCCAATGGTACTACGCCAGGCTTTGGTTGGTACAATTTGGCCCTGGCTCGTACGCTAAGTTATGACGGGCAAATTGCCGCTGCACAAAAACATGCCTTGGCCGCTGAGCAATTTAAAGAAATTCATAGAGGCACCACGTTGGGTCAAAGCCATTATGATTTTACAGGCGCATTGCTGCAATTGGTGCTAAAGGAAAAGGAAATTAACCAGCTAAAATTTATGAACCGCGGCTGGTGGTATTCTTTTTCTAGCTTGGCAAAATTGGCTCGCTTAACTATTGAAAAGTATGGTTTACAGTTTTTAATAATTAATCAGCTGGCTGAAAATCCAGAACGTGAGCTCGTGGTTTATAAATTATTTTCAACCGAAAATACCGTGTGCTATGATGAGATTTGGTATTTAATAAAAGATTTTTCTACTAATTTTTTCCTGAAAGAATATGAGGAATATGCCAAAACTGATGACCGGCCAAAACTGAATAAGTACTATGAATATTTTATTGCTAAGCTCAATTTGGAAAAGGGCAACACTCGAGAGGCGTTAAAACATTTAAACAATATTTTGGAAAGTGAGGATATAGATGTTGATTATGAGGGTCTTTTTTTGGCCCGCGTTTATTTGGCATACGCACAATGCATGACGGCCGGAGGGCGAAAAGATGTGACAAAAAAATACCTCAACATGGCGTACAAAGAGTACCCTCAACTAATTCCTTTTGCTCCGCAAAAAATTAGTATGCGTCTACACGCAACTGCAACAACTGATGGGCAGTTAGAAATTCTCGAAAACTTAAAGAATAAAAATATTAATTGGCAAGACAACTCCAAAAGCAGCGAAGCTATTGATGTATATATAAAATTTGGACAAGTAGAAAATTACCCAACCGTATCATTTGAGACGAGCTACAATGGCGAAATAATAGTAATAAACCAAACATTTTCATACAAAAGCACTACCGATGCTGCCAATGATTTGGCACTTTATATTTTTAATATTGGCGATGTAGAAAAATCATTCAATATGAATGATACGAAAGGAAACTTGTATTCCCAGAACGATTAATCGTTATTTGGATCCCAAGTATCGAACAAGCATTTCAAATACCTATTTTCATCTTCAGTAATCACCTCGTCTGCTTTTACTAAATCCATAGCAAACTGTAAAAATTCATTCCGCTCGATTTCATCCGTTTCGTTATAAAACAAATCCCGCATTTCTATATATTTTGGCCAAAGATCATCGGCACCTAGCACCGCCAACATTTTGTCACAAGCATCATTATCATAATGTTGTGGCCATTTTTTTTCCACATAATTGTTTATAATTTCACGCTCGCGCGAGTCCACCTCATGATCTACCTCTGATAGTATCATTAGCATACAATATCCTGCTTTTGCTTTATTCATTTTTTTTCTTATCTACGTATTATTAGGTAAAATTAAGTCCATGTGTGTGTATTTCATATCAAATCTATCTGCCAACGATTTGTGCGTTAGCTTTCCTTCGTAGGCATACACGGCATGTACTATGTTTCGTTTGTTTAAAATCATTCGGGGAAAACCACCTTCATTATTATACGCATCAAGTACCAAAGGCATCAGAATGTTGCTTATCATTTGCGAAGATGTTTTGGGCACCGCCGATGCGACATTGGGCACACAATAATGTACCACGTCATGTAGTGTAAAGGTTGGTTTCTCGTGGCTGGTCATGCGCGAGGTTTCGATGCAACCGCCTTTGTCAATATTTATATCGATTACCACCGCCCCACTTTTCATGTGTTGAATATTATCTTCAGTCACTATCATGGGCACCACACCGCGTTTTGGTTTTACGGCGCCTATTAATACATCGGCATTTTTAAGAGCTGTATTGAAAAAAACATTATCCAAAATGGATGTGTAAATGCTATTGTTCAAAGCATTTTGTAAGCGCATTAGTCTATTTACCGAAGTATCAAAAACCTGTACCCGAGCGCCCAGCCCCATTGCAGCGCGTGCCGCATACAGCGCCACTAAACCAGCGCCTAAAATAACCACCCGTGTAGGCGGCACACCCGTTACGCCACCTAATAAAATGCCGCGGCCACCATTATTTATGTTTAGCAAATTAGCAGCCGTTTGTATAGAATAAACTCCGGCAATTTGGCTCATGGATTGCACAATGGGAAAATTGCCATTTTCATCTTTTATATCGGCTAAAGAAATACCGATAATTTTTTTGTCAAGGCATTTTTGTAAATGCTCCTGACTCATGCGTGGCAAATGCAAAGGCGACAGCACCACCTGTTTTGGTTTTAAATAATCAATTTCTTCATCCGAAATTGGGGCCGTTTTTAAAATAGTTTCGGCTTCATAAACTTCTTTTTTGGTATAGCAAATTTTGGCACCAGCTTCGGAGTATTCGTTATCGGCATAGCTTGCCCCGAGACCCGTTTTAGTTTCTATCCATACTTTATGCCCGTTATTTACTAATACCGCTACGGCGGCAGGTGTTAGTGGCACACGTTTTTCTTGATAACCAAG
>JBBSPP010000314.1:0-4204 GCA_038258625.1 Chitinophagales bacterium | reverse complement strand
TAGCGGCAGTGTAATACTGATGCTAAATAATGAAGAAAAACTACCAGAATATTTTAAAGAAGAAATAGAAACTGTAACCCTCCCTGAAAAAAATAATTTGCCCGAAAAAGCCGAGTGGACAACACTTTATATTCATGCAGGTAAAAAAAATAAAATAAACAAGGTTGACATTGTTGGGTTTTTTGCCCAAAAAGGCGATCTGAAAAAAGAAGATATTGGCCTAATAGAAGTCAAAGATTTCTTTTCGTTCGTGGCTATTCGCAGGTCAAAAGTTGGGCATACGTTTCATTTGATAAAAGACCAACGGTTAAAAAACAAAAAGATAAAAATAGAGATTGCGAAATAGAATTGTGACATGCGCACCTATTACCCAAGTATAAATGGCATCAGAGCCATCAGCATCATCATGGTGGTTATTGGGCATTTAAGTTTGCACAATAACATAATTGGTCCGTTAGATGATTACCCTATTTTAGTTCGCCCTTTTTTGCAGTTACTATCAGACGCTCATTTGGGGGTGAGTATTTTTTTTGTAGTCTCCGGTTTTTTAATCACAAAAGTTTTGTTGGCGGAATACAAAAAAAAATCAACAATCAGTTTTCGCACTTTTTATTTAAAAAGAATTCTACGAATTTTCCCTGCTTACTTCGCACTACTATTTTTTTATATCGTGTTGCAAATTTTTGGACAGCTAAATTTGAGTACAATGTCTTGGCTCACTGCACTAACATTTACGAAGTATTTTAATTGGAGCTTGGACTGGGAAACCGCCCACCTGTGGTCATTGAGTGTGGAAGAACATTTTTATTTGCTATGGCCATTAGTAATTTGGGGTGGGCTAAAAAATGCAAAGATTGGCGCTTTATTAGCAATTATTTTGGTCGCTTACTTTAGAATATACAACTCCTATTTTTCAACCGATTGGTTGAATACTTTTAGCATTTTTCTACGAGCAGATGCCATTGCGGTGGGTTGTCTTTTTGCACTGTATGAAAAAGCAATCATAGAAAAATTAAAGCAACATTGGAATCTTATTTTTTTACTCAGTGTCGCTTTCATTTTTTCGGCAACCTATATATGGGCTTGGTCAAAACCATTTTTAAGCCATCCACTTTGTTCTTTTCTTGGTGAGGGAAATTTGAGTTTACCAAGCTACTTGGCTGTTGCAATTATTCTATTTTACTCCATGCATGCGCCTCAAAATTTGTGGCATAATGTGATGAAATCGCCACTTCTGAATAATATCGGTATTGGTTCATATAGTATTTATTTGTGGCAGCAGTTTTTTATTTCGGGTCGAGATGGTTGGGCGTTTGCATTTCCAAACAATATTTTTATGTTAGCACTTGTAGCTTGTGCGTCCTACTACTTTATAGAAAGGCCTTTTTTGAATTTGAAACAAAAAATAGTCAAAGATTAAACGTTAGCATTTTTCAATTTTTCATCACTTTTTTTCTTCATAAAAAAACGTTTGCCAAACACGCCATATTTCGGAGCAGCCAAAAAGACGATTAAAAATATTCCACCCAGCGCCACCGTCATAGCACCAGGTATGGAGCTATCTAGAGCGGTGGCAATTACATATCCAAGTATTGAAGAAAGTACACCCACACCTACAGAAATAAGCAGCATGTATTTCAGATTATCGGTCATCAAATATGCTGTTGCCGCTGGCACTACCAAGAATGCTACAACTAAAATGGCCCCTACACTTTCAAATGAAACTACGGTAACTATTGATACCAACGTCATTAAAACATAATGCCAAATAGCTGCTGAAATCCCAACCGAAACGGCATAAAAAGGATCGAAGGTTGTAATTACAAAACCTTTGTAACCAAATAGCAGTGCTAAAATAACTACCCAAAAAACGCAACAAAGTATGAGTACTTTTCGTGGAAAAAAATCTATGAAAGTACCCGTACTAAAAAGGTCGAGCGGTACAAAAAGTATTTCGCCATGCAACACGCAGTCTGCGTCCAAATCCATTTTATCGGCAAAGACGGTTAGTAAAATGATGCCTACCGCAAACAAAAAAGTAAATACCAAACCAATGGCGGCATCGTTTTGCATCTTGGCTTTTTTACTAACGAGCTCAATTAAGAAAGTTGTTATCACCCCAATCACAGCCGCGCCAATTAGCATGGGTACAGATGCGCGTGAGCCACTTACTAAAAATGCAATCACGATACCGGGCAGCACGGCGTGCGAAATAGCATCGCCTATCATAGCCATTTTTCGGAGAATTAAAAAACACCCGAGCAATGCGCACGAACTGGCTACCAAAGCCCCCGTCAGTATTATCCAAAAATCATAACTCATTGGCTGCTGTTTTATTGTAAGGGATTGGTTTATCGTGTGGGTCCGTCTGAGGGAAATTTAATTCTTCTTCGAGCATGGCCTCTAGTTGTGGAGTAAAAAAATGTTCCAAACTTTCTGCGCCTTCATGCACATGGTCTGGAGGTATTTTTAGGAAGGTACTCATATACATTTCCCACAATCTGTGCAATTTTGCAATTCGCTTTGCTTCTACAATTCCTTTTTCGCTAAGTTGCCATTCACTATTATTGGGCTGTACTAAACTTTTTCGGGCTAATCTTTTCAACGAAGCCCTCATCAAATTTTCACTAAAATAGCGGCGTTCTTGCAATTCGGTAAGTGTTCGTGATTGGTTCAAATCATTTTGACTTTCGCCTAAATGAAAAAAAACTTTCAACAAATTTTCATCCATTGTGCTTTTTACCTTTTGTTTTTTTCTGTACCATTTCGCATAAAATCCCCGCTCCGGCGCAAAGGACATAGAGATAAAAGCTATGAATGTAATTGCAATAATTATCCAAGGCCCTGTGGGCATTTTGGGCGCGGTGTAAGAAATATAACTGCCAAACAATCCTGACAACGAACCAAAAATTGCCGCCAACAAAATCATGACGGATAATTTATTGGTCCAGTAACGCGCCGCCGCAGCGGGGGTAATAAGCATGGCCGCCATCATCACAACGCCCACTGCTTGTATGCCCACGGCAATTGCCAACACAGTAAGCGTGGACAAAATAAACTCAATGGTACGCACAGGAAACCCCAGTGACTGAGCAAACTCTGCATCGAAACTTAGAATTTTAAACTCCTTAAAAAGTAACCAAACCGACAACATTAGTATAACGCAAACAATGCCTAACACCAATACATCATTGCCCACCAATGCGGCAGCTTGCCCAAACAAAAAACGATCTACACCAGCTTGGGCCGCGTTGCCCGTGCTTTGAATATAACCAAGAAGCATAATACCAATACCAAAAAAAACGGATAGCACAATGGCGATGGCTGTGTCGGCTTTGAGGCGTGATTTTTTATTTATAATATCTATACTCAAAATACTCAGCCATCCAGAAATAAATGCACCTAGCAATAAAACCAATGGATTTTTTACTTGAGTAAATATGAATGCCAAACAAATTCCTGGCAAAACAGAATGCGCCACGGCATCGCCAACTAGGGATTTTTTGCGCAAAAAAGTGAAGCAACCCACCACAGCCGTACTCGCGCCAAGCAGTACCACGCCTAGCACTACGAAGCGCACATTGGCATTTGACAAACTAAGAAATTCAAGTAGTTCCTTCATTTTTTTAGCCTTTAATTGGCAGCTCTTTGCGGCGTATAAAATTTGATAAACTGTCTAGCAAGGTTAATTTACCGCCATACGTTTCTTGTAAAAGTTCGGGGGTGAAGACATCCTCTTTTGGCCCGCTGGCAATAAGACGCATATTTAATAAAATTACCCAATCAAAATATTCGAAGGCCGATTGCAAGTCATGATGTACTACCAAAATTGTTTTTTCCTCGGCGCGCATTTCCTGCAACAAACTTAAAATTGAACTTTCGGCAGATGCATCAACACCCGCAAAAGGTTCGTCCATTAAATATAGATTTGCCTGCTGCGCCAAGGAGCGCGCTATGAATACACGCTGCTGCTGCCCTCCCGAAAGCTGCGCAATTTGCCGATTGGCATAATCTTGCATATTCACTTTTACAAGACTAGCCATCGCAATTTCTTTATCCTCTTTCGTTGTTCTTTTGAATAATCCTCTTCTACCGTATCGCCCCATCAGCACAACATCAAGGACGCTTGCCGGAAAATCCCAATCAACAGATTCTCGCTGCGGCACGTAGCTAATTTGTTCTCGCACATCTTTTAATTCTTTAT
>JBBSPP010000313.1:0-4244 GCA_038258625.1 Chitinophagales bacterium | reverse complement strand
GAATTTTACCTCAGAAAAAGCATCAAATTAAAATTTGATACTTTTTCTGAGGGGATTTATCCAATTTTGTCGAATTTAGCACTGTCCTAATTTGGGGAAGGCTACACAGTTTGAGGTAATTCTAAGAGATAAAGACCCTGTGGGATCTGAGAAATTAAATAACTTTATAAAGGAACATATTGAATATTCCTTCTGGGAGTGGTTGAATAATGCACCGCAATCATATCATACCATAGAATATGAAAGTATAAATGGAATTAGTGGGATTGTTGGAGGTGCAAATTATGATAGTATGGAAAAAATTGAAATTACTCCGCATGACGAAAGTAATTTAATTAAAATCGCCCCACCACGGACAACACTACCGCAAGAAAGCAAGGTAGTTTTCAAGGATAGTATATATATAATTGAAACACCATGTTCAAATATTTCGATTCAATTTTCTCGACGAGGTAATGGGCTAACAGGAGTTTACGATAATTTATCTAAAAGAATTTTTGAAATGAATCAAATTGATTATCATTCAGATAATTTATCTTTTCATACTTATGTGATAAAAATCCACTATGAAGTAAAACCATTTAAAAGGTTTTCTCAAAAGGCTAAGCGCGAAAAAGATTGGTTAATCAGACTGGAAAATCAATTAAAAGATGATTTTTCTTGGGAAGTGATTAGGGATAAGTTTAAAGAAATGAAATAGGCCGCTATTCTTAATGCTTTACTTCGACCATAAACCCGTTGGTGAAAGTTCCGTGTAAGTAACATCTCCTATTGACGGAAAGGCTACATAGATTACAAAAAGCAAGCCTGACGCTTCTGCTATGGTAAAAATGATATTAACGAGCTTCTCCAGAAGCCGCTGCTGGGTAGGCAGATTCGCTAATAGCATTTTCTGTCAATACACTTTACCGCCAGTTCGCTGTCGCGAGCAAGTCAGAGACTTGCATTATCTCAGGTTCGCCATAACACCGCTGCGCGGCAATATGACGAACAGCACGGAAAATGCAGATGTGTCTCGGAAATTATTCTTTTAAAAATTTCCATATTGCTATCGCGCCTTTTTCATCACTAGCTAGTCGAGTTCTTCACCCAAAATGCTGTCCAGCTAGTCGAGGAGTTCGCCCAAAATGCTGTTCGTGATGTTTTCCCGAAGGGAAGCCATCACGAACGCGCGATTAGGTGGATTTCCAAATGCACCTGCCCACGCAAAGCGTGGCAAGCTGGCAGACTTGCCAATAACAGTGTCCGTACTCACCCTTTAGTGCCACTTCACTGTATCGCCTGCTCGGCGAGGTGTTCTCCCAAAATGCTGTTCCCAGCTAATCGAGGAGTTGACCCGAAATGCTGTTCGCTGATATTGCGCCGCAGGCGCGTTATCTCGAACGCTCGATAAAAACGGTCCCGATAGCTATCGGAATTCAAAACCCGCTGTCCACGCAAATCGTGGCAAGCTGGGTTGGCAGAATACTCGCTAATCAAAATTGGCAATCCTGTGTTGTACTATTCTGCTTAGCAAAAGGTTATTCAAGAGAAATATATTATTAAATGTTGGTGGTGATTGTTTCACAAAAAAGCACCGAATTTTTCAAAAAAAATTTCACTGAATTCAGTGAGGAAAAAGCGAATTGAAATGCCCACCTTTGTATTCTAACAAATCAAAAATATCCATGGCTTAACTGTCGGCAGCTGTGCGATATAAAATTAATCCCGACTATAACCATTTAAATTTTTTTAATTATGACAACTGAAATCAAAAATTACCACATCATCGTTTACGGTAGCCCAGACGGTTACCAAACCAATCGTTCTCAAATTGCATTGTACGGCGCTAATGGCAAAACTGCTGCCTTTGTCCGTTTCAATGATCCAAACATGAATTTTGAAAATGATGCCGATACTAACGGAATCATTCAAATGCATCTACCTACAACTATGTTTGAAGGAGTTTTGGATATTTTACGCAACGAAAAGCCCGTCTATATTTATTTTGCACAAGGGCGCGGATTTCTTACCACTTCCAAAGAGCCAATAGGCGAAGGAGAAGTATAGTGTGGCGTAAGCCGAAAATATAAACCAAAAAAATCCTAACGAAAAGAGAGGGGCTGTCTGTAAGACAGTCCCTTTTTTACTGCCTTGTGCACTATTGGTATTGAGCATTTTTTATTTGCATTTTGAACTTAAAAATCTGTTCAGGTTTAAAAAAATTATCCAACAAAATTTTTAATAATTTTCCTAACAATCACAAAACTCATCAGTCAAATAAGCTCGCGTTTGTGAATTGGTCGGGCAAGAAAAAACAGCAGAAGCGTTTCCTTGTTCAATCACTTTCCCATCACATATAAAAATTAGATGATCCGCAATTCGTTTTGCCTGCCCTATGTTGTGCGTTACAAATATGAGGGTGTATTGTTCTTTGAGCGTGAGCATCATATCCTCAATAGCGCGTGCCGACACAGGGTCAAGCGATGAAGTAGGCTCGTCAAGCAAAATAACTTCGGGCTTTAATGCTAAGGTGCGTGCTATGCAAAGCCGTTGCTGCTGCCCAATAGATAGCGAGCTTGCAGGGTCATTTAAACGATGCGAAACTTCTTTCCATAATGAAACCACTTTCAAATTTTCTTCTACAATTTGTAGCTTTTCGTATTTGTCCAACTTTTTTTGATGCTGAATACCAAACAATACATTTTCACTAATTGACTTGGGAAACACACATGGCTTTTGAAAAACCATGCCAACTCGACTGCGTAAATCTGCAACGTCAACTGATTTTTCGAAAATTGAATTTCCGTTTAGTGCAACCGTTCCTTGTGTACGAAATCCAGGCACTTCATCATTTATTCTATTTAGGCTGCGGATGAGTGTAGATTTTCCACTGCCCGATGGACCAACAATGCACGTAATTTTTTTTTCAGGAAAACTTATTTGCAGGTTATTTAAAATGTGCGTGTCGTTTATCCAAACGTCTAAATCAGTAACGGTCATACACATTTTGGGTGCAACCTTTTTTTTGATAGTAAATATTTTTAAAGCTTCTTGATTCATTATGTTGTTTTTGATTTTTGACGGAGCCTAAAAATTAAAGCGGAACAGCTAAACAGCATCACTAGCAATATTAGTACAAAACTCGCGCCCCAAGCATTTTGCAGCGCGGCAGGATTAGTAGCCTGTTGCGCCAACGCTAAAATATGTGTGGGCAAAGATGCCACAGGTTCGAGCAAGGAGTTTGGAATTTCTACCCCCGAAAAAGCAGTAGCGATAAACATGATGGGTGCCGTCTCACCAATGGCACGCGCCAGCCCAATGAGCAAGCCAGTTATCGCCCCGTTGATGCCTTGCGGTAGCAACACTTTTGTAATCACCTGCCATTTATTTAATCCCAATGCCAACGAGTTTTCTCGAAAAATTGAAGGTATGCTATTGATGGTTTGATAAGCCGAAAGTGTAATGGTGGGTAAAATCATCATGGCCAAAATGATGGACCCCACAAACCACGAAACGCCCGTACCCAAAAAATTGACAAAAAAGATAAGTCCGAAAATGCCAAAAATTATTGACGGAATTCCGTTCAATCCATAAATAAAAATGTTGCTTATTTTTTGCCAACGGTCATTTTTTAAATATTCACTTTTAAAAATAGCTGTGCCCAAAGCTATTGGAAAACTAATAAGCGCGGCGGTGAGCACTAATAAAATGCTACCGATAATTTGATATAACACGCCGCCGCTGGCACCAAAATTACTTGCCGCAGTAAGCAAAAAACCAAAGCTAATGGCAGCAACTCCTTTAAAAATAATAACTCCAAACAAAAAGAAAAGTAAGGCGGCGCAAATTGCAAACGCTAACCAAATTGTTCCTTTGAACACGCCGTCAATATTCTTTCTATTCATAAAGACGGTCTGCTGTTTTGTATTTTCGTTGGGCAAAAGTGGTAAGGATAATTACTATAGTCATTAGCAGTAATCCCATAAAAATCATCGCGCTAAAATGTACCGAGCCAAAAGCCGACTCGGCTACTTCTCTACCAAGTTTTGAAGTGATGGTTTGTCCGGGCGAGAGCCAATTATAAAATGGTTTGGGAATTTTATCTATGCTTCCTATAACCAACATCACCGCCATTGTTTCGCCAATTGCTCGGCCAAAGGCGAGTAGCACAGCACGCACAATATCTGTTTTGGCAATAGGCAAAATACTATTTTTTATTACTTCATATTTATACAAACCCAAGCCCAAGGATGTTTCTCGAT
>JBBSPP010000312.1:0-4261 GCA_038258625.1 Chitinophagales bacterium | reverse complement strand
ATTTCATTTTACTGCCACGATGATAGGTTTGCATCATTCGGGTAGATTTATAAATTACAATGCTATCAATAACAGCATGCACTTCTTTAAACGCTTCGTAATAAAATGCGCGGCGATGTGGAGTGGCCTCTACGCTATCTTGTTTAGTTTCAGGTTCTACAATATCCATTCGCTCCTGTGCAAAGGCTACACAAGTAATAACTAAAAATGATATGACGGAAACAAAAAATTTCATTTTATAAAAATTGGTTTCTTAGTTGAGGCGATGGGGTAGGGCAGGTATCACTTTTTCCAAACCAAGCGTATCTTTTTTTGGCTATAAAATTATAAATAGCATCTCTTATTTTTTTAGGAATTATCAACGCAATGTTAGAGAAGAGTCTGTATAAAAAGTTTAATTCCCGCCCAATTTGTAAAGCCGCTGTGGAGTGTGTGAATACAGTTCCTTTTCTATAAAATACGACGGACTGTAATTGACCATTAAATATATTTTTTGGCAGTAATTCTTTGGCCCGCGCGTCTTGCAATGGCAGAAAATAAATTTCGTTGTTTTTATTATGCTTAAAAATAAACCGTACCCAAAAGTTGCAGAAATTGCAAACACCATCAAAGAGTACAATTTTTTTATCCTTCATTTACGAAAGATTTTTCATGAACTGCTGAATATTTTTTTGTGTTTGTTCGCTCACACCAACCACGGGTAGTCTAAATGTATTTTGACAAATGCCCATTTCGCTCAATACATATTTTACGCCAGCAGGATTGCCTTCGGTAAAAAGTAAGCCTATACCATCCAGTAATTTATAGTGTAATGTACGAGCGGTTTCAAAATCATTTTTTAAGGCAGCGTTGACCATTCCACAAAAATCTTTAGTCCAACAATTAGCCGCCACTGAAATTACACCGCTAAATCCAGCCGCAATTTGTGGCATCACCAAATCATCATCACCACTCAGAATACTAAATGTGCTTGGCAACCTTTTTACCAATTGCATGCTTTGGCTCATGTTTCCTGCCGCTTCTTTTATAGCCACAATATTTTTAAAATCTGTGGCCAAGCGCACAACGGTATCCACATTCATATTGCAGCCTGTGCGGCCAGGTACATTATACAGAATTATATCTTTATCAGTATCCTCGGCAATTGCTTTGAAATGCTGATAAATTCCTTCGGCATTTGGTTTGTTGTAGTATGGCACCACGCTCAATATTCCATCCACTTTTTCTAACGGAAATTCATTCAAATCTTGAAGCACGGCTGCCGTATTATTTCCGCCCAAACCACACACTAATGGTACACGCCCATTATTAATCTGTACCACGTATTCTAAAACAGACATTTTTTCCATTTCACTTAGCGTCGGCGTTTCGGCGGTGGTGCCGAGAGCGACCAAAAAATCAACCCCATTATCTATGGTGTGATTAATAAGTTTTTCCAACGATGAAAAATCGATGTTGCCGTCTGCTTGAAAAGGTGTGACTAAAGCCACGCCGGTACCACTAAATTTGGGGTCTGACATAAGGTTGTAATTTCAGGGTTTCGTTTATATTTTTTATTAAAAGTTGGATGTCGTTATGGCTATCAGTTGGAATTAAAATATCGCTACTGTCTGTCAAAAAATCTATGTACGGACTCACTCGACACTTGGCGTTAGACTCTGCGGTGATATGAATTAGTTGCTTGCATGGTTCAAAAAAAAGATTGAGCAACAAATCAAACCTGCGCACCACAAATCTATCCGTCCGCGGTGAGTTGGGCATGCCTTCTTTATTTAGTTCGGTAAGGTTGAAAGAGGGGAAAAATACGTTCGTATTTTTTTCTTTTTCATTTACAAAAAGAAGCACCTCACACTCAAATCCAAGTTTCTCCAATTCTTTTTGATAAGCCAAAATTTTTTGTTGCACCTGGTTTGTCTCGGTATAAATTCCTAAAATGCCGATTCGATATGCAGTAGAAAAATCGATAAATTCATGCTGTACTTTTTTCTTTACGGGTTGCTTGGGTATTGCCGTTGGTACATTCATCGTCCTGCTTGGCTTAGCAGGATCGCGCAGTGATTCTTGTATTTTTTTTAGGAAAGACAATATGAAAATTCAGTGCGGTAAAAGTAAATTATGAAATTTAAAAACTATCCCAAATTAAGATGCTATAAAATTTTTAAGCCTGAACAAGTTCTTCAAAAAAGCCCATATTCGAGAATTTTTCTATGCGCTGCGTAATCCGATCTTGTGATTTTATGGCAGTCAATTCTTCTGTAGTTTTTTTAATGTAGCGCTTTATTGCTTTGGCCATTTTTTCGGGTTGCGAATGGGCACCACCTTCGGGCTCGGCAATAATATTATCAACCAATCCAAATTTGTGCATGTGCTTTGGTGTCAGTTTTAATTGCTCGGCGGCCTGCTCTTTAAAATCCCAAGAGTGCCACAAAATGCTGGAACAACTCTCTGGTGAAATTACTGAGTACCAAGTATTTTCGAGCATCACCACACGGTCTCCAATGCCAATGCCCAACGCGCCGCCACTAGCACCTTCGCCAATAATAATACACATTACAGGCACTTTTAGGTTCATCATTTCATAAATATTCCGAGCAATAGCTTCGCCTTGCCCGCGCTCCTCGGCTTCCAAACCTGGGTATGCCCCGGGAGTATCAATAAAACATATAATTGGTTTGCCAAATTTTTCGGCAAGCTTCATCAAGCGCAAGGCTTTTCGATACCCTTCGGGATTTGCCATTCCAAAATTTCGGTATTTACGAAGTTTTGTATTCTTTCCTTTTTGATGACCAATGACCATAAATGTTTGATCATCTAGCTGCGCAAAACCACCAACAATTGCTTTATCATCAGCCACATTTCGGTCGCCATGCAGCTCTTGATATTTATCAAAAATGGCTTCGATATAATAATTTGTATAAGGTCGATTTGGATGACGGCTCATTTGCACGCGCTGCCAATCGTTCAAATTTGCATAAATTGTTTTACGCTCGCTTGCAATTTTTTCTTCCAGCTTTTCAATGGTCGAGCTCATGTCAACTTTTGTTTTAGCTTCAGATGCTTTCACTTTTTCAATTTCTTCGTAAAGAGTTTCGATAGGTTTTTCAAAGTCCAAAAAATTCATGGTAATATTTTTAAATATAAAATAGGTAGAAGAGAGACAAAGAAAAGGAAAAGAAATAGACTTTAATTAATCATTCCAAAATACTTTTCTACTAGCTCTTTGTAATAAGGTTTTAATGAAGCGGGCACTGTTTTATAGTAATCAATCGCCGCTTGCTTATTTTTCAAAATATTTTTTAACTCCTGCGGTATTTCTCGGGTTATTTGTTGGCCACCTTGGCTTTCACGTTCGTCGCCTTGATCCTGCTCGCGTATGGCATCTTTGGCTTTCATGAGGCGCGTCATAATTTGTGACTGCCTACTCAATAATTCATTGGTGATACGTTTGTTTACAAGCTCGGTTTCTACACGGTCCATCTCGTCCTTAATTTTTGTTAGTTCGGGGTTGGATTTTCCATCTTTAATCAATTGCGAATTTATATCGTTCAGCTGTTTGCGTAGAGCCGATTGTTGCGCTGCAATTTTGGCCATCTCTTCACTATCGCTGGGCTGACCACTTTCGCCGCCCTGACCACCTTGCCCCGATCCTGCACCTTGTCCGCCTGGTTTTTGTCCCCCGCCTTTCCCATCTTTCCCTTCACCTGGTTTTTCGCCGCCTTTACCACCCCCAGGTTTGTTACCATTTTTCTTGCTAAGCATTTGCTCCATGGCGCTGCCCAGTTCTTTTTGCTTGCTAATAATATCGCCCAGCTGCATGCCCACGCCTTTCCCTTGGCCTTTTCCTTTACCCTTTCCCTGTCCTTTGCCTTTTCCTTTGCCAGGGTTGCTGCCTGGTTTTGTGCAGCTTCCTGCTTGCCCAGCCATGGCTTGTTGTTGGGCTTGTTTTTTCTGTAAATTATCCAATAGCTCATTGAGCATCAGCGCCAAATTATTGGTGTGGGTCATTACATATTGTTGGCTCACCGTAGTGCTGCGCGTGTCGCGCGCCTCCAAGAAATTTATACTACTTTTCATCTGTGTATTTATTTCTGCGGTTTCTTTATTTACAAAAGATGAGATTTCAAAGAGGCGTTTACTCAACGTAAAAAGACTGTCAGCAATCATTTTGCTATCGTCTTTTAGTTTGTACTGCTCACGCACATTGCCCACATAAGCAGGGTCTGTACGGTTGGTGTTTTTTACAAGCTCTATTAAATTTTCT
>JBBSPP010000311.1:0-4261 GCA_038258625.1 Chitinophagales bacterium | reverse complement strand
TTGCGGGCTGGGTTCATAAGATTGGCTACAGACGATGAATAAAGAGCGAATTTACGGTCAAAAAAAACAAATTTTTTATACGGTAAGCTTCTCAAAAAAAATTCATTTAACATTACACTGTACACATTCAACCAATTTTCCAAAGGGCATCGGTTACATTTGCCATTCAAAAAAAAATATATAGAATATGCAAGCACTGCTCAAAAAACTGAAGCTTACCAAAATAAATAATGGCACATCTACAGGTAAAAAATGGTACACCGCCAAGCATGATTTAATAGAAAGTTTTACGCCCACAAATGGCTCTTTAATAGCCTCTGTTTACAGCACGCGAAAAGCCGATTACGAAAAGGTAATTGAAACAGCGCAAAAAGGATTTGCAGAATGGCGCACTTGGCCGGCGCCAAAACGTGGCGATGTGGTGCGACAAATAGGTGATGCACTGCGTACCAATAAAGAATCATTAGGCAAATTGGTAAGCTATGAAATGGGCAAAAGCTATCAGGAAGGATTGGGCGAAGTGCAAGAGATGATTGACATCTGTGATTTTGCTGTTGGGTTAAGCCGACAGCTTCACGGCCTCACCATGCACAGCGAGCGGCCCGGCCACAGAATGTACGAGCAGTATCACCCCAAAGGCATCGTGGGTATTATATCGGCCTTTAATTTCCCAGTTGCAGTTTGGAGTTGGAATACGGCGTTGGCTTGGGTTTGTGGCGATGTATGCATTTGGAAACCTTCAGAGAAAACACCCCTTACGGCCGTAGCGTGTCAACATTTGACGCAGGAAGTTTTTAAAAAAAATAATGTACCCGAAGGCGTAAGTTGCTTAATAAATGGCGGACAAGAAGTGGGCGCATGGCTGAGCCATGATGAACGCATTCCGTTGGTTTCTGCAACGGGCAGTACGCGCATGGGCAAAGCAGTGAGTGCGGCAGTGGGCGCACGGCTTGGCACGAGCTTGCTTGAGCTTGGTGGTAACAATGCAATTATTATTACCGAAAATGCCGATTTGGATATGACCTTGGTGGGTGCCGTATTTGGCGCAGTAGGTACTGGCGGCCAGCGATGCACATCTACCCGCCGATTAATTATTCATGAAAAAGTTTATAATAAAGTAAAAAATAGTTTGATAACCGCTTACGCACAAATTAAAATTGGCGACCCGCTGAACGAAAAAAATCACATGGGGCCTTTAATTGATACCCATGCGGTGGAGCAATATTTGAAGTCAATTGAAAAAGCAAAAGATGAAGGCGGAAAAATAATTGTAGAAGGTGGTGTACTAAAAGGTAAAAATTATGCGGGCGGTTGTTATGTAAAACCATGCATCATTGAAGCCAAAAATGAATATGAAATTGTACAGCATGAAACCTTTGCGCCCATTTTATACATTATGAAATACAGCACAATGGAGGAGGCGATTGCCATGCAAAACGGCGTGCCGCAAGGATTATCATCGGCTATTATGACTAGTAATTTGCGCGAGGCAGAATTATTTTTATCGGTCAATGGGAGCGATTGTGGTATAGCAAATGTAAATATTGGCACAAGCGGCGCCGAGATAGGCGGGGCATTTGGCGGAGAAAAAGAAACAGGTGGGGGTCGCGAAAGTGGCAGCGATGCTTGGAAAGTATATATGCGCCGACAAACAAACACGATTAATTACACCGCCGAATTGCCCTTAGCACAAGGAATTAAATTTGAATTTTAAAACCATGGCAAGAATGGAATCAGAAAATATTGATAGCGGCACCACGGCGCATAATTTTTCATTGCTCGACACAGTTAGTCAAACCGAAGAATCGTTAGCCGATGTGCGGGGCGAGCATGGAACGGTGATAATGTTTATTTGTAATCATTGCCCATTTGTGCTTCATATAAATTCGACAATTGTAAAATTGGCCAATGAGTATCAGCAAAAAGGAATTGCCTTTGTGGCTATTAGTAGTAATGATGCAACAAGATACCCTACTGATGCGCCCGAAAAAATGAGGGAAGTTGCCAAAAAAGAAGGCTATCCGTTCCCCTATTTATATGACGAAACACAGGAAGTAGCCAAAGAATATGGCGCTACTTGTACGCCCGATATTTTTTTATATAATAATGATTTGCAACTTTTTTATCACGGCCAATTGGATGATTCGCGACCAAGCAATGAGATTTCTTGTGATGGTGTAGATTTAAAAATAGCTATGAATCATCTTTTAAAAAATGAAGATGCGCCATCGCATCAAAAGCCCAGTGTGGGCTGTGCGATTAAATGGAAGAAGTAATAAATAGTGAATTAAAAAGTTTCAAATACTGTTGTAATAAAAAAGTCTCCCGAAATTGGGAGACTTTTTTTATGCGTTGATGACTTTATATTTTAATTTTTTGTCAATCGAATGTTCTGTGTTTTCTCGCCATCGAATAATTGGAGTACATAAATACCACTGGGCAAATAGGTAATATCAATAGCGGAATGCGTAGTGCCTGCGTGCAAACTCAAACGATTTTTTAAAATTGTTTTACCATTCAAATCTTTAATAGAATAAAACAAATCTCCCGACTGGTCCATTTTAGATCGCAACACATATTTGCCATCGCTTGGATTAGGGTAAATTACAAATTGCTGCGTAGTTTTTTCGCTAAATCCTACGGGGTCGCCTTTGAGCATTATATTGATATTATCAAGGTACAAATTATTACCATTGTCATTTATACCCTCAAAATGGAATAACAGTTTTTCTCCTTTATAACCAGTTAAATCAACCGTCTCCGTGCGCCATTCACCTTGTATAGTCGGCGAGAAAATAGTGTTAGAGGAAACGGTACTGGCCAATGTCGCGCCAGACTTGCTGTATGGAGTTGCTTGCCAAGTTTGCCCACAATCGTCAGACATCATTAATCGTAGTCCATCATTTTTGGTACCGCGATTAGCGTATGACACATCAAACGTCATTATAACAGAATCAGCAGTTACGGCGGTCAAATCTACCACGGGTGTTTCTAGTACATCTATAGCACCTTTGTTTGGATAGTTGTAAAAATCCATATAGGCCGCGTGCGTATTGCCCGTGGTGGCACCACTAAACGTAAATGTTTTTTGCCAAGGAATTAAAGAATCTGTATTCACACGATTCCAATTAGTTGGTACAAAAGCACCTTCAAAATTTTGAACTAATGGCGCCGGCACTTGTGCCACATTTACAACCGATATAAATGTTGAAGTCGTATCGTTTTGATCAAAGCCATCAAACTGATAGCTGCAACGTGAGCGAATTTGATAATTTCCAATACCAGGCAAATTAGCCAAGGTGCTAAAAGTATAAACTACCGAGTCGCCTACTTGTATGGGGCCAGCAATGGTTTCGCTAGCTACAGTAGTACCATTTACAGCAAAAAACACCGGAATGTTAGAAATAATCGAACCCGTCAAACTTTGATTTTTTACCGTCATAGTAACTGGTATATTATTGAGCGGGGCACAAACGTATAGTTGTTTATACGGAATAGACGTGCGCAGGTTTATCAAATCATCACCACAATTTATTTCTCCTGGCACTTTTTTATAAGCAGTACTTATGCGACCTTGAGCACCGTTACCCGCAATGATGGCACGTACAGCATAATAGAATGTTCCGGTAAGATTAACACCATTCGTAAGTGTATAGCCTACAGTATTAGAGGTACCAATAGAATCCATATATTTAGCGCCTAATTGGTAAATTGTATAGCTAGTTGCATCTGGCACAGCATCCCAGGTAAGGTGGAATTGGTTAGGACAAGCCGTATCAACCATTACATTTTGTACTTGATTATAAACGGTAAAAGCTGCATCGGTAGTATCAGTTTCAGTGCCTCGAGAAATGCGCATATACATTTCGCCAGTGGCTAAGGTGGCTGGTGGCGACCAATCAAACCAACGATCATCAGACGGGATAGTGTTGGAAATTAGATTCCAATTAACGCCATTATCTGCCGAGTACTCCAATGTAATGGGCGAGTTAATATCATTGGCATCCCAACGCACGCGCTCGGTTTGGCCTGCATTAAAATGCTCACCGCCTTGTGGGTAGGTTAGTGTAATTCCTCTTGGCTCAAAATAATATACTAGCACATACGGCTGCGGCCCAGCAGGTATATCGTAACCAAAAACATTTACATTCCAATTGCCTGGCTGCGGATTTTTTACAGTTATTTGCTCTACATTATTTACACTATCCCTACCGCGCACTGCATTTGTAGTAAGTGCGGCAAGGCTTTGAGAATAGTTGAG
>JBBSPP010000310.1:0-4263 GCA_038258625.1 Chitinophagales bacterium | reverse complement strand
TTGCGCCGCCGAGGTTTGGTAGCGCGCGATGGGCGCGGGCGTATTGTAAATCCTTCGCAAATAAATTCTCGTAATTTTCGGCGATATTCCATTAGCCAAAACCCGGGGCGGAATAGTGCGCTCGGTTCTATAAAATTTAATTTTCCCAATAAAGAATCTATTTTCCTACACGATACGAATCATAGGGATGGCTTTGAGGCCAAATATCGCGCGTCTAGCTCGGGCTGCATTCGAGTGCATCACCCTAAGGATTTTGCGCGCTTTTTGTTGCGCGATTCTACATTTTCTAGCGTGGCTATAGATTCTATTATAGAAAAAAGAAGTACAAAATCCATAGAAATAAAACGCGATATTGGCGTGCACCTAGTGTACCTCACCAATGCGGTAGATAGCGCTGGGCGCGTGATACAGGTATCAGATATTTATAAGTGGGATGAAAAGTTGGCTGAAAAATATTTGGCTAAAAGTAATTAATTCAAAAGCGTTTTAAGGTTTTATATTCTCTGATAGAAGTATTGGTAGTTTTGGGATTCTTCGCCCAATCTGTCGATAGACGACTCGTAGGATTTATTTTTTAGTATTTTGCCACTCGCAGTTCCCTCGCGCTCACAGCCGCAGAGTCCTGCCGAGCTCTGCAGAGCAAAGACATCGGCGGAGAATTGAAGTTTTTTTTACTCTAAAATATTGCCCGCACACTAGCCCGTCCCGTATGTATCACATCCGCATCGCCCGGTTTTCGGCCTTCGTATTGTATGCTCATCTCTACAGATTTTGATATTTGTTTGTCAAACGATACACTCCACAAATAGTTTTTTCCTTTTTGCAATCCATCGAGCATCGCATAACCCACGCTCGATTGTGGATCGCCATCATAGCGAATATTGTTGTAGGTAAAGCGCGTATTCACGATCCCCGACGATGGCATATTATATTTCAATTCAAAATTGGCGGAGTTAGAAATTGCCGATTCGCCCATCGCATTTTCGGTGTTGTTTCGTTCATCATATTTGTATGAAGCGCCAATGCGAAACTGATTATTGAATAGAATAAAGGTGAGTGCCGGCTCCACGTATTGCTGGCGGATATTAAAATTTCGGTTGTCCAAAAATTGTGATTCAAATGCCTGACTGCCCGTTTTTAGTTTTTGATTGAAGGTTATTTTTTTAGTAATATTTACTCGTCCGCGCACAAGGTGTTCAATATTTTGGCGGCTATCAATTCCGTAATTCAGCAATGTTTTGCCATTGGTGGTTGATTGAATATAATCTAGCCCCCACTTATTACTGAACCGATTGAAGAAAACAGAATTAATAAAACTAGAGTTATTATTTAGCAGCAGGCTGTCATCAAAACTAAAAACAAACGGATTGTATTGATCAATACCTTGCTTACCCAAAAACCGATTTTGTAATTGAATGGACGATTGAAAAAAGAAATAAGAGAGTATTTTTTTTGCACCGCGCAGGTCGGTTTGATTCCAAATACTGCGTGGGTTAAATGAAATGGATTGGCTGTACTGTGAGTACTTGGCTTTTACATATTGGTTGGTAGGCGTAAAGATTTTTATAAACCGTTTTTCATCCTGAAACTGCGCAATTTCAAATTCGTTGAGCTGCCGCAGGTTATCGCCATTATAATCGCGCCAGACGTACACCCCTTGCCCAGCGGGCACTTCCACGTAGGTGAACTCTCTTTTTTGTTCCTGCCCGCTACCAAATTCGTACAGAATATTACCATTGAGTAAGCCTTTAAAAAAATTGAAATTATAATTTATTCTACCCAACAAACTCTCATCGGCCTCTTGCCGAGAGATTAAACTGTCCTCGATTTTTAGTTGCCGATAGGAAGCGGTAAGTTTTATTTGTTGGTTTTTGATGGATAAAATTTGTCCGTTCAATTGTACGTTGTGCGAAAAATTAGCACGGGTTAGCGCATTATTTTTTTTCAACAAATCATTTCGATACATATAACTGAGGTCAAATTGTTTTTTTGAATTGGGGTCGTTGCGCGCGTAAAAACGAAGTTCATTAAATGCAAATGCGTTGGGCAGTAGCGTATCGGTTTCGGGGTTGCGATAGGTGTTTTTTTCTTGAATGTATTTACTGCCCAGGGTAATGTTTTTTAGCTTGGTAAATAATTTTTCTACTTCTACAATTGGGCGAAAAAATGTGGTGTTGGCCACCAGCGATGTTTGGTTAATTGTATTGCCCGAAGCTAGAAATCGAACATTTTTTTTATTATAAAAAATCTGTGGTATATGCTGAAAGCCTGAGTAATTGCTACCACGCTGAAACGAACCAAAGGTATAACCTACGCCCAATCCGGTTTCTTGTTTTACAATGACGCTCGCTTTTCCTAAGTGTTCGTTCACAGTATCTTCTTGAGCGGTAACGTTCCAATCGCGCACAAACTCCACATTCCTGAACCGCTCAATAGGGCGGAATTGTTGTTGCACAAATTCATAATTTATCTCGGAAAAAATGTCCCAGTTTTTTATGAGGTCGCGCTTTTCGGTATAAATTACTTTTTGCGCTATGCCCGTATTTTTATCATTATCAATGGCTGAAAATGAATTGGGGTCATAATTACTTACGGCAGTTTCTAATTTTAAATTCTTAAAACTATCAATTTGATAGTCCAATCCACCCACAAACATCTGTTGGGTTTTGGGTGTGACAAGTTTTATTACGGGTTCATAATCGCCCTGCGGAATGCCCAATACGGGCGCTACCCACTGATACACACGCCCATTGGCTGAATTAATACTTTGAATATAATTACCCCTGCCAACACCCACTTGCGAAAAACTAAGGCGAAATTTTGCACTATCAGGGTTGGTAGAAAAAACATAAACGGGCGAAAACAAATTTCCATTTACAATCGTGTCAATTTGTTTGTACAATATTTTTTCGTTGGTAAAAGTGTCATCTCTGCGTACGGCGGGGAACAGTGCTGCATCAATATTATTACCAATGCCGCGCAAAAAATTTCGTTGGCTACTATCTAAATCTGCCTGTATAGGTTGGCCTTTTGCATCCTGATTTGAATAAGCCGTTACGCGCAACGTTACTTTTTCATTTACCTTAAATTCATCAGTGAGGTACAAAAGCGAATTGAGGTAATTGCGATCGGCAAATTCAAACTCCACATAAACCCGCAAATCTTTGGTGATTAATCGGCGTGGCATAAACGTAACTTCGGCGGTGTTATAATCGATGATGTAATCTTTGTCTTCGCCCCGTTCTAGCTGAATGCCATCAATGTACACACGCTCTGTACCCGCCAATACAATAAAAAAAGTTTCGCCATTCGGCCCGGTCAATTTATACGGGCCTTGGTTACCTTCTAGCGGAGTGAGCTGATTTCGTACCCACTTACCTTTGGCAAAGGAACCAATTACGCCCAATCTATTTTCACCTTTTTTGGTTGGGGTAACGGTTTCAAAATGACCACCTTGTACCCGCTTATAAAAATTCATGAAGTAACCATTTGGTTTTTTCATATCAAAATCACCCGCTGTGAGCCGCGACCTTTTTCGCTCTAGCTGTATGGATACTCGGTCAAACTCTTGTATCTGCTGCGTATTTCCTTCGGGCTGAAACGGAATGGTATTATCCGTGATGGCGCCACGAATTTTTATACTATCGCCCAGGTCGCCTTCCAGTTGCAGATTAAATTGAGAATTTAATACCACATCCTGATTGTTTCCAAAGGATAGCGCCCGCCCAAACGTACCCGAATAATCTACATTCCCAAAATCCACAAACGGTCCATCGTTTTTTATATCGTTGGCAGAGTAGGAGTAGGGAGAATACACAGCATTGGTGTCATAATTTAGCTCGCGGTTTTTATGAAATACTTTTTTGGTAAAGGAAAAAGGAAATACGCGGTAAGTGATGGTGATGGAATCTTGCGTAGGCATTGTTTTCCAAATAAGTTTGGCAGCGGCGTAATCAATGGTGTAATTGATACTATCGGTATTTATAATAACTGAGCCAGGTACAATGCTTAGCGTGTCGAGTTCAATCGTTTTTTGTGCAATAGCAAGGGTTTGGGTACGCAGGTTTTGCACGGCAATTTGATTTTGCTGCGCATGTAATAGTAAGGAACAAAAAATAATTCCTACCGTAAAAAGTAAAACCCTCAAAATGCCGTTCTAGTAATAACGATAAAAGTACGGATATTGTATAATTACACTGTGCAACATTTGGTTTCTCTGAAAAAAATTACGTTTAGGCTACTTACGCAAATAGGAAAAAATGT